>JAQXFM010000063.1 GCA_029250305.1 Candidatus Poseidoniaceae archaeon
CCATCTCAAAGCAAGACGACGCTGGCAAACTTCACCACCCAACCATCACAAACGAACGGTTCCAGTGACGGTTGGCTAACCTATGATGGGACGGCGCCAAACGAATGGAATTGGACTCAATCCTTTGGAAATAACGGGGCTTCCTCAAACACTGAAGGTTTTGAAACTGGGTTTGAATTGCCTGCAGGCTGGTCACTCGATGCAACCTCAAACCGACGGTGGGAAGTTGGCCCAACCTCGAACGCCTCTGGATATGGACCGGGCATCTGGCATTCAGGCACGGGTGGTGCTGGCATCTACCTCGATGACGAGTACCGCAACAACATGCTGACTCATCTCTACACGCCAGAATACACCTTGCCCGTGAATTCAACGGCGCGCCTTACCTTCAGAAGTTGGGTTTGCACCGAAGCGAGTTGGGACGGCGGTGCCGTTTCAATTTCGACTGATGGGGGAGACAACTGGTGGTTTTTACCACCAACATTGAATGGGTTCCATGACCAAATATCGACCGTGAACAGCAACTCCCCATTGTACGGCGAGGGCATTATCGATGGTTCCAACGTAGCAGGAGGGTGTGAAAACACCATACGCGGGTTCGATTTGAAAACGTTTGATTTGTCGAACCTCTCAGGTATGGAAGTTCGTGCAAGGTTCACCTTTTTCTCAGACCAGTTGATTGAACTCGACGGCTGGTACATTGACGACGCCGGAATCGAAATCGACCTCTATGAGCCAGAAGGGACATGGACTTCTGCTGTGATGTCCCCAGATCCAGTCTTTGGGTGGGGACACATCGATGGATTTGTAGAACAACCTGGAAACACCAGCCTGCTGTTTGATGTGTTGGATGCCAATGGGCAACCCATTCAAGGCTTCACCAATCGAACGCTGCCAATTCCCCTTCCACTCGACCCATTGGTCCATACCTCGCTTCAATTGAGAGCGAATTTTGCTACGAATGAAACGCTGTTGTCACCTTCAATAAAACGCCTGACCGTGGGTGCTGTGCACTACTACGATGCGTACCACCATCAGAGGCTCCCTTACGCTGGCGTTGGCATGGATGCAGTCTTCATCGACCAAGATTCCCGCCTTGTATCAGGCGGTTCTGCCTCTGCAGTGTGGACCTATGAGGCGATGTGTCCTTTCCAGAGCATCACCATTGAGACCTATGGTGACAATCTATCTGCAACCCACACAGGGTATGCCTTGGATTCATGGGCTTATTCTGAAACAGAGCCACCAACCTTGCGCCGAACGCTCTTGTCAACCTCAACGCCCGGGTTCACGGCCTCCCTTGCCCTCACATGGCCAGCGGGTTCGGCTTCAAACGGCTTTGTTTACGAACCGCACTGTTCGCTTGAGCCGGAGGCCCCTGTGGTCACGATCGGGGAAGAAAACACCTCGCTATTCGAATGGCCAGTCGACGGTTCATCCACCAGTTTTGGCTTTGCGAAGGGGCTTCATGACACTGATTCAATTCCGGCTACGACGGTGCAAAACGGGACGCTTCACGTTGAAAACAGCGGCACACAGGTCGTGAATTTGTCATGGATCCTACCCGGTGATTCTCCATATGTTTTCGCAGCGATGAACCATCAAGTGCAATTCCTCGTCGAACTTGAAAGCAACGGAACGGACGGCCTTTTCTCTCTCCAACAAAGCGGGCCAAGCCGAACCATTGCAGTTGACGATTCCACACAGCACCACCGCTTGACGCATTCCGCGTCCTGCCTTCGCGTTGAGGACGACGCCAACCTACACACCGTGGCATGCACCGTGCAAGTGCTTCTGAATGGGTCTTTTTCTGCCACCGTCCGTCAAGCAGTTATGGTTCCCTCTGACCAAATAATCACCCGCTCTGTACCTCATACAACCCTCAATGATGCAGCCGATGCGTTCAAGCTGCTCAACGCCTCTTCAACGGTGGTGCTCCCACTTCGCATCACCACACATGTCGGCTCCATTGCAGTCAACCTCAGTGCCACCAGTCAACCCTTGCTGGTCGATCGGATTCTCCCAATCACACATCAGCGCTGGTTGCCCGAAGAAACGGTTGTTTTCGAAACGCAGCACTGGCGTGGCCACGCCAATCAACCAACCTTTGATGCTCCCGACTTCGCTTCAGCTGAACTCATGCTTTCACCCTCAAAACACAGCACAGATGCCTTGGTGCACCTTGAGATCATCAATCTTGACTCAACGCCACAATTCCGTCAATTAGACGGTGTTGCGTACGCCCACCTGATTTCAAATGCCTCGAGCATTTCGTGCAGCATCAATGTCTGCAACATCACATGGGCGGTGAAGAGCACATGGGCTTTCGATGACATCGACGATGTGCACGTGCTTTCAATGGCCACCGATGTCAATGGCCTTTCGACGGGACCTGCTCACGCCTTCCGTCAAACAGGGTTCAATGAAATTGAAAATGATTTGGAAGTGGTTGGATTTGCTGTGGTGGACGCCAATCAGCGCAACCTCAACGATTGGTCCAATCCACTCTGGCCGTTCCACCTCAACGCTAACCAGT
>JAQXFM010000065.1 GCA_029250305.1 Candidatus Poseidoniaceae archaeon
GCCAATGCAGCGGCTGCGCTGTCCTTGACCGTCGCCGATGGGAGGTCAAGCAGCAACTTTTCGATTGGATGAATAATTCGCAAGAGTGCTTCTGGCTTGTTGCATTCCTTCCACAACCAAACGGCGTCAGCGAGTTCCTGCAAGGTGACGCAATCATCAAGAGTGAACACACCAGAGGTGTCACGGCGCAATTCCTTCAATTGTACTTTCATGTTGAGCAGCAATCCAAGATCGCGTGCCATGGTTCGAATGTAAGTTCCAGCTTCACAATGGACGCGAGCAATCATATCGTTGCCAGATCTATCCATTTCTTCGAAGACGAAAATTTTCCGAGTTCGGACTTGCACCTTGACGGCAGAAACTTCCGGTGGGACGTTGTAGACACGACCAGTGAGTTGGCGCATGGCTCCTTTGAGTGCTTCATCATCCACTTCGCTGGCAAAGCGGAACACACAAATGTAGGATTTCTTGTGGTTGAGGATTTTCTTGGTGACCTTCATGGCCTTACCAGCCATGAGCGGAAGCACGCCAGTGGCAAAAGGGTCGAGCGTTCCACCGTGGCCAAGGCGCTCTAGGCCAAACAGGTCACGAGCCCAAGCCGCAACTTGGTGGGAAGTTGGTCCAGCTGGTTTGTCGAGAAGAATGAAGCCGCCAGCAAGTCGTTGTTCAACGGTGCGGTCATCGGGTGCAGTACCAACAGATGGATTGGTTGTGGATGTGGTGTCAAGTGCGTGGTGTGTCATGCTGTGGCCTCCAAGTGTTCAATCACGGCGGCAAGGACTTCATCCCTGCCTAGATGTGTTGCATCGAGTACTATGGTATAGGGTTCGCGCTGCTCTGGTAAGAGGCTATACAGTTCAGTGAATCGTTCTGCATCCACCGATGTGCGCTTGGCATTGGCTTCCAGCGCCTCCTCAATGGTGCCGCCTTCCCTTGCAACGACTCGACGCGCTCGCTCTTCATCATCGACATCGACCCAGAGCCGTACGCAATCGAGGTTGAGTCTGTAGGCCCACCATCCTGAGAGCCGAGATTCAACAATCTCTTCTGCTCCGGTTGCGGACATTCGTTCTTGAAGTAAGGCATCTAATTGGCGATCTATTTCCAAATCAGTTGTGCATAAGGCACCGAAGTCTGCCAACGACATGCCACGTCGCTTTGCCTCTCCACGGAAGACATCGCCCCCGTTGAGTGAAGACCAGCCATAGTGGTCCATCAAACCGCTCACAAGCGTGCTTGTGCCGCTGCCAGGATGGCCAGATACTGTGATGCGAACCATGCTTACACCCATTCGTGCCTGCAAACATCGCACCGCTTTGTCCGAGGCCCAAGGGTCGAGATCATGTCCAGTCCACATTCAGGGCACTCTTCCTTTGACGAATCAGATGGCTTCTTTTCTTCTTCATCCCAAACGGTTGAAGTTGATTTGGCCTTACTTGTTTTACGGTTGGAGGATTGACGTTGACTTCGTTGTTGGCGTCGTCGTGCATCAGCACTCTTGGCCTTGTTTTGGCCGGCGATCAAGTGCAGCAATGGTTCCTTGATGGTCTCACCCGAACGAACCATTGGGTGGCTTCGATAGCGGAGCAACTTGATGTGGCGGTCGACGATTCGGCCGAGGGGCGCACTCATGCAGATGTAGGTGCAGATCCATGCAGGGAAGAAGAGGAATTTGTCACCCAAGAGGTTCCATTCTGTATGCCACGGGAGGGACACATAGTCGACTCGGAAGTTTTCCACTGTGCTGGTAAGCCATGCAAAGATGGCGATAATGAACACCATGGTGAACATCATCGGCTTCATAGCACCCATTTGGACCTTCAATTGCTCAGGCATCATTTGTTGCTGAAGCGTTGTTGCTTTCTCTTGGAGGATTGGATCTCTGCTCATTCGTGCATCGTTCATCATCATGCGCACTTGGCGTTGGCGGTGGCCGATGTGAGCTTGTGCCATTGGGTCGGTGAAGAGGTTACGAAGCACAGTATTCATCGTCATTGAAAATGTACCAAGGATCAACACGGTGAAGACGAAGTA
>JAQXFM010000081.1 GCA_029250305.1 Candidatus Poseidoniaceae archaeon
TTTTACGCAACACTGGCACTTGGTGTCTCGTTCTTGTGTTCAATCCTTGAGGCGGTTGTTCTCTCCATCCCTCATACCCAAATTGCGATGTGGGAAAAAGAAGGGAAGCCAACAGGGGCAGTCTGGGCGTCACTCAAATCCGATCATGCTGTGAAACCTCTCACAGCCATTCTAACACTCAACACCATCGCACACACAATGGGTGCCGCTGGCGTTGGTTCAGAGGTTGCAAAAATTTGGGGAGCCGATGCACTGACGTTCGCATCAATCGTTCTCACACTTCTTGTGCTCTTCCTTTCTGAAATCATACCCAAAACCCTTGGAACTGCGTATTGGAAACAACTTTCCCGTTCAACAGGCTGGATCTTGCAAAAACTCACATTCGTTCTCACTATCTTGATTGTTCCAATTCAAATGTTGAAATCCATCTTACCAAAAGGTGCTCATGCTCTTGTGACCCGTGATGATGTGGCCGCTCTTGCAGATCTCGGCGAGGAAGAAGGAATCATCGAAAAAGACGAAGAAACTGTAATCCACAACCTCCTCAAACTACGGGAAATGAAAATCGTGGAGATCATGACGCCTCGTGTTGTCATGAAGGCATTCGCTCTGCAATCAACAATCAAAGAAGTGCTTGAAGAGCACAAAATCATCCGAGTATCACGAATACCAGTGTATGAGGACAATATTGACGACATTTCTGGCATCGTAATCCGTTCAGAACTTCTCATGGCTGCAAGCCGCGATGAGTGGGACGTTACGATGAATGATTTGAGAAAGGATGTCATGTTCCTTACAACCGATACATCCGTGGACAAGGCCCTCGAAATGTTCCTTGAACAACGCCAACAATTTGCTGTGGTTCGCGATGAATTTGGTGGCACAGCAGGGCTTGTTACAATGGAGGACGTCTTAGAGACATTACTCGGTGAAGAAATCGTTGACGAGTTGGATGAAGTCGACGATATGCGTGAACTTGCTCGTGAGCAGGCTGAGCACCAAGAATCAGAGTGAACCAGCGTTTGCGAACCAATGCTCAATGGCATCGTTCCGGTCTTCATTTGTTCGCGCCCCCGAATGTGTCAACGATTCAAGAGAGGCGGTCGTGAGGAGGCCTTTGTATTCAGGTTGCGAATATACCTCGACGAGTCGCTCAAAATGCCCCATGCCAAGGCGTTCGTCTGGTACTGCTTGGACGCAAAGAATGGGCAACTTAGGCACCCCCCATAATGGGATGTTAAATTCTTCAACGTTCGACCATCGGCCGTTTTGACCAATGGACTCATTGAACCGTTCGATCAGGCGTCGCCTGTAGGCTGGACGCAACATCATGGGGACACGGTAGCCGTTTGCAATCTCATCTAAGATGGGCTCGTACATGGTCATAGGAGATTCTAAAATCATCCTATTGAGCGGGTGGGTGGCGATTCGTAGGGATTCCTTCGATGCAAGTCGCAGACCAATAAATCCGCCCATGCTATGTCCGTAGTACGAAACACTGGTTACATCAGACGGGTCGATTATTCTCTCTATTCTTGTGGCGACTGATTCGACTGCTTTCATCGAACGGTATGCAGACCAGTGCCCATACTCACCGGATGATCCATGATTCGGAAGTTCGATCATCACCACATGCCATCCGCGCTCGGAAAACCACATGGCACGATCTGATACACTTGAAGAAGAGCTCCGCCAGCCATGCACCATCACCATGAGGGGGGAGGGTCTCGTTTGTATGTTCGAGACGGTGTTGATAGGACAGCCTTCATGATCAAACATCTGGTTGTCCCAACCCTCGCTTTGGAAACTAGGTTTTCGCCGGCCTGGTAGAAGGAAGGAAATGCCCACATAGAACTCAATGATGGTGTGGTAGGACCCTATCGCAACGATGCATCCAATCAGTATTGTGGGCACGTCCATAAGGCTGAAAACGATGGTTGAGAGGAATGTCAAAGCAAGGCCTAAGCCAAATCGAGCAAAGCGATGATCGTACATGAGTCTCAACTGTGTTGATTTCACTCTGTTTTGTCGCTGTCCTTGGATTCATCCTTGGATTCATCCTTCGATTCTTCGTTCGCAGCCTTATCTGAT
>JAQXFM010000105.1 GCA_029250305.1 Candidatus Poseidoniaceae archaeon
CGTTTGGCGCATACACTTCAACACCGGTGATCCCCCAACTGACCCATGAGTGTCCTGTTGAGGAATTGAAATACGATACAACATCAATGGAACCTGACGAGTTAATGGTCGTGTTCCAGACTTGATTGGCAAGGTCGTATTGAACAAGACCTCCTTCATCTGATGTGGTCGCTGGAGTAAAAAAAGTCCCGGGGGTGGTCTTTACAATCAACAAACTTGCGACGAGTGTATCACCGTTGATTTCCAGAGACGTAATGGAACCTGTTTGATTGCCAAAGGCGGTTTCTGCATCAAGTGGTGAATTGCCTGTTAAATTGATGATATCGTATGAGAAAATGTTGTCAGAAGCATCCTTGAGATGATAATACAACGTGTTGCCGTACATGGTTAAATCATGGGCATTGTTGACCGCCAAACTTTGTGACACTTGACCAGTTGATGTGTTGATCAGTCTGAAAAATTGGGGTCCAGCAACCCACAAACCTCGATTTGCGACGTCTTCGACCATGCCGGTAATTTGTACGTTTCCATTTGCGCCAAGGACGTTGTCGCCCCATGTCGTCAGCCATTCGCCGTTCGTAATGTCCCAGCGGGCCACGCCGATACCTGAAAGGCCGATGTAGGCTACATCGTCAATCACTACAACGACAGCGTTCTCGCTGTCGTCGTCAGTCGTCCAAGTGTCAACGACTGTCATTGTTGTCTTGTCAATGAGGTAGACTCCGTTATTGGTGCCTGCAAAGATGGTCGTGCTGTTGACGGCGACTTCTGTCACTTGGCCGATTGGTAGGTATGCGTTGCATGTTGCGACCGAAACGAAATTTCCAGACAGACTGTACATACAGAGTCCAAGGTTCGTCCCTGCATACATCGTATTGCCATCGAGTTCAAAATCATAAAATCGCCGTGGGCGCTCGTAAAAGCTTCCCTCAAGCACTTTGGTTGCAGTTGACCCATCCCATATCCATGCTCCACTATCGGTGCCGATCCACAAATCGCTCCCACTGGCTTCTACAGAGTAGACATTGTCGCTCCCAATTCCAGTGGTCACACTGTCCAAAGTGGACAAGGATTGGCCGGTGACGATGTCTTTTCGAGCCACGCCAAACCCTTCAATTCCCATGTTCATTGTTGTGCCCATAATGGCTACTTGAGCATAATTTAGACGGCTCGATGAAGTTGAGCCCCATGTTTCAAGGAAGGTGTTGTTTGCGAGATCGTATCGCTGCAGTCCTTCATCGGTTGCGATAAAACCGACACCCCCATAGATGGCGACATCGTAGTTGAGAACAAATGACTCCAAGATTCGAGTGGGGCCGCTCGCCGATGTGGCATCAGCAGTTGCCGTGTACACGCCGTAGGGTTGGACAAACAGAAGTTCGCACCCTTGTGTTGTGCTGCAGTCTCCGGTTGAGTCGATGTCGTAGATTGCTTTCGTTCCGCCGTATTGGCCGTATTCATTTCCAGCAGCAATGCTGCCACGGATTGAACCGTCTTCAATCAGATAGATGCCGTTGGTGTAGGTTGCTGCAAGGATTGTATCACCTGCAAGTGCGAGGGTGAACACGTAATCATTGATTGCAATTGGTTCGAGCCAAGCCGATGCGGCGAGGTCGAATCGTTCGACGACTTTGGAATAGAAACCGGCACCGTACAGAATTCCATTGTGCTCGACAACATCGTTGATGTCGCTGTCCGATGGGCCGGTCGCAATGACGACTTCATCGAGCAGGTTGCTCTGAAGGTCCGCTTTGATCATCACAAGGCGTCCATCGCCGTTTGTTGCCACGTGGACGTCAGCAGACGGTGATCGAGCGCCGTTGTTCTCCCAGGGAATTAGGGCCAGCGATGAGGTTTCGCTGAGGTTGATTTGATCAAGCGTAATGGCAGATGAGAACGAGGCAGCTGTTGGGTCATACCGAACGAGTTCGTCGCCTGAAAGAATGTGGAGGACGTCTTGGTTCGATGCCATTCCATAAACAGCATCAGAAGGAAGGGAATTATCAGAATTCCAAGTCGAGAGCCAAAGGCCAGTGTTGTGGTTGAGGCGAGCAACCCCCTTGTCTGGTGACGCAAACAAGAGTTGGGTGCCGACCGTTTCTATTTGCGTGATAATGTCGCTGTGCAGTACATTTTGAGTCGAACTAAATCCAGTCCCCCATGCTTCAAGTGGGGCATCTGAATTGAGATCATACCGTGGCACTCCGTTGTTGGTTGCCAAGTAGAGCACGTCGCTTTGCTCGTGCATGCCGTAGACTTCGGTGATGTCGAACCATAACGTGGTTGTATAGCCATTAGATACTTTGAGATCCCATGCCGATGCTGAGAGATCGTATTGATAGAGTGAACCGTTGTTGTATGCTGCGAATATTCCAGATGTGAATACTCCAAATGAGGCAAGTCCATCCGCTCCAAGGGATGCAAGACCAGACTGTAGTGTGCCGTCAGTGCGAGAGATCATTCGGAATTGACCGCTTGACGTAGCAATGTGGATGTTTCCATTTGGGCCAATTTCGATACTAACGATGTCACCCATTGTTTCATCGAGCGTAAAAATGTCAATGATTTCGGGATTATTGTTCGCATCAAGGACATAGACTGAGTTTTCGATGCCGAGGTACAACTGCCCGTCGTCAGGGTGTTGTGCTGAATGTATGTCGCTTAGGTTAACGGTGTTGAAGTAGGCGATTGGATCGGCAGGAGCAAGTGCTTCAATCGTTAGATCTGAAATCGTGGCTGTTGAAGGAAGGGTCCATCCAGCAGCAGATGCCGTGTTGGGTGCAAGTCGGTCCGCATATGGGTTGAACCCATCGAAAGAATCGAGAGCGCCAAGGTCGCCATAGCCGCTGAAGTCAAACAAACGGTCCCCGGTGTCTTGTGCGAGGAGCAATGGAGAGTCGATAACAAGGCCATCAGAACCGTTCACATGGACTTGGAGCGTTACGTTGGAAACCTCTGCCCCGGGTGCAAATTCAAGGTTCCAATCAGCATAGGCTTGGGTCACGACCGTAGGATCAGTGCCCTCGGAGGTCGTAAGTTGCATCCATCCAGAATCCACACTTCCTGATTTGTCCCAAGTTACATCGCTCTCTGCGGTGTTCACAGGGGTTTCTGCTGCCGTCAATGCTGCCGACCATGAGGAAAGAAGCAGGAGCATGACTAAGGTAACAGAATTGTAACTTAGTCGTGCGTTTTTTATTCCTGACAACATAGCCATCATTCCATTTTTTCAGTATATAAAATGGTGTTCAAATTGAACATACGGTTGCAGGGATCTCAGGTTCGAAAATGGCTTGTTCGAGTGAATGACATCAGCAAGACCCCTGTTAAAATGCGCGTTCCGTTCGACCGTTTCATTCATGGATGGGCCGCGCTCGTGCACATCCATGGCCGGCGTTGGCAACCTCTACCATCACTTCCTCGAAGCCGTTGATCAAGCCGCTATCTCAAGCGCGGCATGGCGCGGTTTGGGTGAGAAAGACAAGGCTGACGAGGCTGCAGTCGAAGCCATGCGCCGAACATTTGACACCGTGCCGTTTGACGGACGAGTGGCAATTGGTGAAGGCGAACGCGATGAAGCACCGATGCTCTACATTGGCGAAGAAATCGGCAACATGGTTGGTGTTGCCGGTGCTCCGATGATCGACATCGCAGTCGACCCGCTTGAATGCACGAACAACTGCGCAGACAATTCACCAAACTCCATTGCAGTGCTCGCTGCCGCTCCTCGCGGGGCGCTCTTGCATGCACCGGATTGTTACATGGACAAAATCGCCGGCGGTCCCGAATTGGTCGGTGAAATTAGCCTCGATGGCGGTGTTGCCTACAACCTTGAGCAAACAGCATCGGCACTCGACAAAGCGGTCGGAGATGTCCGTGTTGTCGCACTCGACCGAGATCGACATGCAGACCTCTTCAAAGAGATTCGAGCCAGCGGTGCTCAACTCGAGTTGATGGGCGATGGCGATGTTTCTGGCG
Organism: Candidatus Poseidoniaceae archaeon; assembly: GCA_029250305.1. GTDB lineage: Archaea > Thermoplasmatota > Poseidoniia > Poseidoniales > Poseidoniaceae > MGIIa-L1. The sequence continues at coordinate 3,979 of JAQXFM010000105.1, forward strand.
CGATTTGGGCAGCTCGCCCCGATGGGCCGTTTGACCTTTTGATGGGAATTGGTGCCGCACCAGAAGGTGTCATTTCCGCGACCGCCATTCGTGGTTTGG
>JAQXFM010000106.1 GCA_029250305.1 Candidatus Poseidoniaceae archaeon
GGTTCGTCAGGGAACATGTCTCCATCTTGCCCCTGTACGTTGTCACCATAGCCATCGCCGTCTCGATCCTGCCATTGGTCGGCGTTGTTGGGGAACAAGTCCCCTTCTGTTCCTGCGGGGTTATCACCGTGCCCGTCGCCATCTGCGTCGATGTATTGAGTCCCATCTTCAGGGAATTGATCCCCGTTGAATCCGTTGATGTTGTCACCGTAACCATCCATGTCAGCATCTGTCCATTGTGTGATTTCAGTTGGAAATGCATCGTTTGTATCAGTGACACCGTCACCGTCCGTATCCAGATCGTACAGACGTATCTTGGAATACGAAAGGAATGATGTGACAATGTAGACTTGACCTGTGTATTCGGTTCTGCTCCCTACCACTGGACCTTGCGAGGTGTATGTTTCCTCTTCAGTAAAACTGGCTCCATCAATCATGGTGACTTTGCCGTTTTGAGTACCTGCGATGTACGTGCTGTTGTCAATCTCTTCAAGGTGAACAACCGATGAACCATGACTTAGAGAAAGGGTTTCTACAGCCCATGAATCAGTGTTGTACCGATAGACAGCCCCGTTTGAAGAGCCTACGATGAGGTTTCCATCATGGTCCTCAATCAAGGCGTTGACGATGCCCCCCGGCTCATTCAAGCTCGTGAGCGTTGTACCGCCGTTATCGGCAATGGTCACTGTGGAGTCGATTCCTCCCAGTGCAAGGCGACCGTCTGCAAGAACAATGAATGAGTTGAAGCCGCTCTGAATTTGTGGTGAGTAGATTCCAGTGGCTCCTTCATTGTCGTATTCTTCTGCGCGACGGCGCCCGCCAAAGTATGCAAGCCACAAGTCGCCTTCACTGTCCCAATCCATATCGTTCACTCGTTCTGAGGTCGAAATATTGCGGTTTGCGATTTGGAGTTCCATGTGGACAACAAACACGCCCTCATCGTGAGCGACGGCCGTCAAAAGCTGGGCATCATCAAGGCGTGCACCGTTCGCAGTGACGTTGAGATCAAGGCTCCAAAGCGGAACGAGGATGCCATTGCTGAAGGCATTCACGCTGAGGTTTCCGTTCCCGTCAACGGTTAACACCGTGCCATCATTCATCACTTCCCAGTGAACGAGTTTGGCAGAAGTTTGGTGTGTGTAGCCTGCATCAATCAAGACCACATCCGATGCTGCAACCGCTGGAGCGAATGCAATCAATGGAAGCATTGTGAAGGCAATGAATACCGCAAGAAATCGGTTCATGGCTTACCCAAGCCCTCAATCAATATGAAGGAGCCGATGCTTGGTGTAGCAGCGTTCGGCCTCAAGCATCTTCATCTTCTTCTTCTGAATTTACCTTCTTGGCGGGGTTAATTTTCAGAGGCGTCAAGCGACGAACAGGGGTGATTGTGGCCGTTGATGGCTTGTCTTCTGTTGCTGCAGGCTTGCCTCGTGCGATGGTTGGAGGTGCGCCTCGCGCCTTCTTTGGAACGAGTTGTGGTGGCACTGCTTTGAGCGTCGTGGTTTTGACTGGCGTAGGTGCTGATGCTGGGGACAAAACGGTGGTGATCGGTCGGAGCATGGCCGATTCAACCTCGGCTGCTTCTGCAACATCTTCCACTTCGCTTTCAATTGCCTCAACAACTGCCTCTATTGGTGCTTCTGTTGATTCCACAACCGGCTGAACTTCAGATTCGATTGGTGCAATTTCTTCTGCGACAGCTTGCTCGAGTTCGGCAGTGGAGGCCGGAACTTCCGCCACTGACGTATCGCTGGTTTCGGATGTCGGTAGAGGGATGGCCTGAACTTCAGGCGTCACATTTGGTTGAACCAGTTGGTTAGCCGGCTGCAATGGAGTGCGGACAACCTTCGGCTGGATTGGTTGAACGAGTTTTGGAGCAGATGATGCCCCAAGAGGTGCCTTGATTGGTTTCACAAGAGGCGAACCTGGCATAGCAAGTGGCTTGCTGCTGGTGGCTGGGGCGCGCATGCCTGCAAGACCCATCCTCGGTTGTGCTGGGGCTTGACCGCCGAGCATACCGCGCATTGGTCGTCCTGCTGCGGCACCTAAAGCGTCAGGACGGGCGCCCAAGGCAGTTGGATCCATGCCAGTGGTTGCTTGGCCCGGTGCGTTCTGTCCAGAGATCGATTGCATCCACATCTGGCGCTTCTCAGCCCTTGTATCGGTGGTTTGG
>JAQXFM010000113.1 GCA_029250305.1 Candidatus Poseidoniaceae archaeon
GTCAAGGTGCGAGAACACCTGCGGCAAGCCACACTCGATGCGCAAATCGAGCGTCACCCAATGCAAGAAGAACTCAGATTTGTTCGAGAACAGAACGATGAGTTGCGCCGAAGCCTCAGTGGATTGAAGGGCAAAGAAAAGGGAATGGCTCACAAAGATGTCAATCGAAATTTCAAGGAAATGCGGTCCATTGAAGGCAACATGATCGCCTCTGTGCTGGACGGTGCTGAAGTCATCTGCGCCACCACTATTGGTGTTGGGCATAATTTGCTCAGGGATCGTCGGTTCCCTGTGGTGCTAATGGACGAGGCAACCCAAGCAAGTGAGCCAAGTGCATTGGTGCCCATCACACGTGGCTGCAGACAACTTGTGCTCGTCGGCGATCACAAACAGTTGCCACCAACGGTCATCAGCGAGGCCGCTCAACAGGGTGGGCTTGGGCAATCGTTGTTTGAACGCCTCACCGAATGCGGTCTTGATACGCACATGCTCACCACCCAATACCGCATGCATCCAACCATTCGGGAGTACCCAAGCGCACGGTTCTATGAAGATCGGCTGGACGATGGATGCACGCCCGCTGACCGACCGCCAGCAGCCGGGTTCCTATGGCCGGATTGGGACCACCCCGTCGCATTCGTGCCGATTGACGGGTCTGAAATTGTCGATGAGGAAGGAAGCAGTAAGTCGAATCTCGATGAAGCTGCAAAGGTTCTCTCCATTGTGAACGGTCTCTTGTCGGCTGGCGACTTAACCCCTGCTGACATTGGCGTCATTACGCCGTACAGTGGCCAAGTTCGGTTGCTTGTGGACTTGTTTGAACAAGCAGGTGGGCGCGAAGAAGGGGCGCCTTATGCAGGTCTTGAGATCAAGAGCGTTGACGGCTACCAAGGGCGTGAAAAAGAAATCATCGTCTTTTCCGCCGTGCGAGCGAATGAGCACGGTGAAATTGGCTTCTTGCGCGATCGAAGGCGACTCAATGTAGCTATTACACGGGCTCGCCGTGGCTTGATTGTGCTCGGCAACACCAAAACGCTGCGCCATGATGGGACGTGGCGTGCTTGGTTAGATTGGGCTGAGGAGCGCAATCTGTTTGCATGGCACATCACACACGGCTAGCGTCATTAGCCAATACTTGACAAAGGGCAGGACCTAGGCATAATCATGGCCGAGGACATCGTCAGTGTGCATCAGGGCAGCGGTACGCTTGCCCAAGCAGTGCTCGCCTCGGCACCCGAAGGGATGCTCATCGCTCCTGTCTGGAAGCGGGTTGCCGCCTACATGCTTGATGTGGTTCTGCTTTCCGTTGTGCTCGGGTTCATCACCGGAGGGAGGCTTTTGTCTGACCTCCTCAATTTTGAACTGCTGACTGCAGGGTCCCGCTACGCTGCGTTCTTCTTCGTCAATTGGTTCATTCTCTTGGCCTCGAACTATCTCTACTTCAAGTGGACAGGGCGCACCATTGGGCGCTCACTTGCCCAGCGTGGCTTCCGAATTGCCATCGTTCACGACAACGGTACGCCGCTCGAAGACCACCATTGGGGGCCACGGGCTGTTGCCAAGATGGTGTACCTCATTCCAATCATTGGACCCTTGTGGTTCGGCCTCCGAGATGTGATTCGAGGGCGATCCAAAGAAAACGAGTACCGCACTTCAGTCGACAAAGCACACCACACCGTTGCAGCCGTCGACTGGTCGTTGCCGTCTGAAACCCGCTTGCGGTTGCGTTGAATTGAAGTAGGGCTTCGTTGAGTGGCATGCAGGTGAGCAGATGAGCGACGAACACAGCGCACGAACGGCTTCCCTTGAAGCGCGCCTTGCATCCGTCAAGATGGAAATCGATGACGATGATGAAGACGTCCTGTTTGTCACCATTGATATGACAAACGAGGCAGCGATTCCAATTGGCGGCCTTGAAGCCTTTATCACAACAAGCAAAGGTAAGAAAATCGATGCACTCACTTCGATTACATCCCTCGGGCCAGGCCTCACTCGGACCTTTTCCTTTGAGTTCCAACTCGACAGTGGCACATGGACGTATTCGGTCACAGGCGGCGGTCAAAATTTGACCCTAGGCCCTTTCGAAGCTGATTTCACCTATGAGTCTGAAGAAGGCCGCTCCTTCGGGAACGCCATTGGTTCAAGCCTGTTTAGCGGCGCTTTCGACGCAAACCTCGATTCGTTCGGCAAGGTGCAAGAAAAGGAATTGATCGA
>JAQXFM010000016.1 GCA_029250305.1 Candidatus Poseidoniaceae archaeon
CTTCGAGTGCATAGTATTCAGCTTGGACCGGAACCATCACCCAATTGGCTGCACACATTGCGTTGATGGACAACAAACCAAGGGAAGGCGGTGTGTCGATGATGATGTAATCGAATTCATCGATGATTGGCATGAGCGCCTCTCTCAACCGTGTTTCTCGACCAATTTTGTGGCTCAATTCAATCTCTGCCCCCGAGAGGTGAATGTCGCTGGGCAACAGCCAGAGGTGGCCAACGGAAACACTGTCTGGTGCTTTCTTGTTGTTATTGCGCAAACTCCAGGCGTCTTGCATTGATTCAGTCAATTCTTTTGGACCGATAAGGTACTCTTCCATGAGCGGCAATTCTTCTCCGGAATCATTGGTGAGCAAATCATACGAGGTCTTCTTGACGTTCTTTTTCTCTACACCGAACGAGGTCGCACAGTTTCCTTGTGGATCCAAGTCGATCAGCAACACCTTGGCTTTTGGAAGGCCTTGGCGCTTCGAACCTTTTGCGAGAGCAGCAGCAAGATTGACTGCAGTCGTGGTTTTGGCACAACCGCCTTTTTGATTCGCTACGGCGATGACCATCTTGTACGGATTCAACTCTTCACCTCCTCTGACATGTAAAGGAGAGATGCTCTCCCCTTTGAATGCAACCACAACGGTCCAAACATCAAGCCGGTTGGATGACTGGGACTGGAACTTCCGAGAGGATTTTTCGCACGATGTGCATTCCAGTGATTCCACGAATCTTTGCTTCTGGCTTCATGTTGATACGGTGGGAGATGACTTGCAATGCAATGCCCTTGATGTCGTCAGGAATGACGTAGTTTCGTCCAGCGATTGCAGCAGCGGCACGTCCAGTCTTGAACAGCGACTGAGATGCACGAGGCGATGCTCCGTTGGTGACACGGTGGTCTTCACGTGTTCGTTGAACGATTTCGACGATGTAAGAGAGGATTGCTGGATCGACGTGAACGGTTTCCAGTGCCTTTTGCATGGCGACGACCTTCTTTGGCGAGGTAATCTGTTGAACATCGTGACCATCCTTTCCTCGCAACTTGCGTCGGGCGAGGATTGCCTTTTCTTCAGCACGGTCGGGGTAACCCATGCTCATCTTCATCAAGAATCGGTCCATTTGCGCCTCAGGGAGCGGGTATGTTCCTTCTTGCTCGATTGGGTTTTGCGTTGCGATAACAACGAAAGGTGCCGGGAGTTTGTGGGTAATACCCTCAATAGTCACTTGCTTTTCTTCCATTGCTTCGAGAAGCGCAGCCTGCGTCTTTGGCGGGGCACGGTTAATTTCGTCAGCAAGGAGAATGTTGGAGAACAGAGGTCCTGCACGGAGTTTGAATTCTCCAGCTTTTTGGTCGTACATATAGGTCCCCATGATATCCGAAGGGAGCAAATCCGGAGTAAATTGCACACGCTTGAACTTGCAGCCGAGAGCTTGTGCGAAGGTGTTTGCAAGCAATGTCTTCGCCAGTCCGGGGAAATCTTCGAGAAGGATGTTTCCGTTGGAGAGAATACCCACCGTGACACGGCGTAGGTTCTCATTCTTTCCAATGATCACCTTGCTGACTTCGTTCATGAGGCTGTTTGAGATGGCGGAAACTGTGCCAATCAAATCTTGAGCGCCGGGGTTTTGACCCATTGCGGGTGCTGCTGTGAATCCTGCTTCCATGGTAAGGCCTCCAAAGGACAAGTTCGCAACCGCGCCCTTCCATATATGAATGTGAGGGGGTGACAAGTCAACAAAGTGTCAGCCCAAGCAAGGGCGTGTCGTTCGACTTAACGTCCCCAGAAGTGGTTTTCTTTCCTGTGCAAGCGAATCAGTTCATCTAAGATTTCTTGTTCCACAGGATTGAGTTCGATTTTCTTCAGTCGCTTGGCATGGGATTCGGGGACATCCACATAGAATTCATCGAGTTCCTCAATGTGCCTTCCAACGGTCGGTCCATTGATGGCTACGGCAACCTCGTCTCCTTGATTTGCTTCCTTGACATCTTCCGATGCCCGCGTTCGCAGGCTCTTGATTTGACCAACGGGGGTGCCATCAAGTTTCATCAAACGCTGTCCAATGTGGACTCGGCCACCGAGGACGCGCATGCCAACGATGGCTGGGCCTTTTGCTCTGAAGGTGTGATCCTTGAGGTAGAGCAATCGTCCTGGATACACGAGCGATTCTCGTAGTTCAGCAGCCATTTTCTCAGCCGTTTCTTCCCGCCATGCTTCGTAAGCATCCAAGATATGGTAAATGATGCTGCCACTGAAAAATCTGATTTCGGAATCATCATCGTTTAATGAATCAGCAACCTCTGAGTTCCCTTTGACGGAAAATCCGAGAATAACCTTGTTGAGTGGATCTTGTGCGGACTTCGCCATGAGAATGTCCCGCTTGTTGACAGGGCCAACTGTTGCTTGGCGCACAGGGATTTTCAATTTAGCCAGTTCAAACCCGAGGGCTTCCAAACCGCCAACGGTGTCTGCCTTGATGACCACACCTTTGCGTTCTTCTTCGGCCCCTCTGCAAGGCCCCTTCTTTGTGTGTGCCTTGAAATCCACGCGAGGAAATACCTCGCTGCACTTTGAGCACATGATTGGCATGGAGTCAAAGATAGCTCGCCATTCCTGACGAATTGCGTTCTCAGCCTCTTCCTTTTGTTCTTGCGTGTTGGCGAGATACAACGTGGTTCCTGCAATTGTGTTTTCGAGTTTTGGTGCGACGATCTTCACGCCACATGCCGCCTCAACACTGTCGAAGTTAACCCATCGCTTGCCTGCATCTCGCATTTCAGCCATGCCTTTTGGTCGTTTTAGTCCCTTGATGTGGGTCTCGAAAGGACCGTCGTTTGCAGCGACCATGATTTTGTCACCAACCTTGAGTTCGCCACGGTAGAGAATGACGTCAATCGTCTTGCCCATGCCAACTTCATCGCGCATCTCAAGCACGGTTCCTTCAGCAGCGCCGAGCGTGTCTGTCAATCGATCTTCGAGAAACCGCTCTGCAAGACCAACGGTGACTGCCAAAAGGTCTTGGAGGCCTTCGCCATCCTTTGCAGACATTGGCACGAGGGCGACATTTTGTCGGAAGTCACGAATTTGGTCGTACCGTTCAATGTTGAATCCATGTTCTGAGAATTGGCCAAGAAGTTTCCAGTAGCGGTCCTCAAACAAGGAGCGTACATCTTCACGCTGTTCTTTGAACGATTCCATGAACGACCGCCCATGTTGTGTGCGCCATCCGTGGATTCTGTCCACTTTATTGCACGCAATGACAAACGGAGTGCGGGTTTCCTTCAACGTGTGCAAACTTTCGATGGTTTGTGGCTGAAGTCCTTCCATGACGTCGATGACAAGCACGGCAATGTCCGCAACTGAACCGCCACGGTTTCGCAAACTGACGAACGAGTGGTGGCCAGGCGTGTCGATGAACAACAATCCTGGTGACTTGAATTTCTTTCCACCCATCATGGCTTCGCATGTCTTGTTAAGGACATCCGCAGGAACTTCAGTTGCGCCAATGTGTTGCGTGATGCCGCCAGCCTCGCGGTCCATGACGCTGGCTTGGCGTTCGCTGCCAATGGAGCGAACTAAATCCAATACGCTGGTTTTGCCGTGATCTACGTGGCCGAGAACGGACACGATTGGTTGTCGATTATGGCCTCGCTCAACAGCAGGTGCTTCAGGCGAATCCTGTTCGGTTTCGTCCATGATATCACCTCAGCCCCTTGTTGGGGTTGCACTCACTCGTAGACCCAAGTGGTGATTGTTTGGTCCCATTCCATGAGTCCTTCTGGGAACCAGAGGCCCAGCTCGAACGCAGCGGTTTCAGCCGCATCAGATCCGTGAATCATGTTGAAGCCCATGTCCATGCCGAAGTCGCCTCGGATGGTTCCCGGGGTTGCTTCACGGCCGTTGGTTGAACCGATGAGGGTTCGAGCCACGGTGATGGCGTCCTTGCCAGACCATGCCATACAGACAACAGGTCCAGAGGTGACGAATTTGATGAGTCCTGGGTAGAACGGACGTTCATTGTGGACTTCATAGTGTGCCTCTGCGGTTTCTTGGCTAGGAACGACGGACTTCAATCCGACGAGTTTCAAGCCCTTGCGCTCGAATCGACCCAAAATTTCTGCAATAAGTCCGCGTTGTACGCCATCAGGCTTGATCATAACATAGGTTGTTTCCATGGTGTTCACCAAACCGTCCGACTGGACCCCCCTTTATGAGCCATACGGCCGCACAGGGTCATAGAAAAACACCGATGGTGCCTATTGGTTGCTAGCGGTCAGGGATTCAGGATCACTGAATGCCGCCCTTGACAAAGTGGCGAGTCCACTTGACACGGCGAGAGTTTCGCTTGAGCTTCACCATGTTCTTGCGGGCCTTGGAGTTCTTGAACCACATGACGCTACCGTCACGGCGGACGAACATCATGCCCGTGCCAGGTTCAATTTCTTCACCGGAAAAAGTACAGATTCTACGTTCTGGCATTCACTTCACCTCGAGTTGAGCTTACGGGCTTCACGACCGGTGTCCTTGAGCATCAAAATGTCGCCGACACGAATTGGACCGAGGACGTTTCGGGAGATGATTCTTCCAACGTCTCGTGGATTGGGGGCATCGTTTACACGGACCTTGACTTGAGTTGCTTCACCGGTCATACCGGTGCGGCCGACGATTTCGACGACTTCAGCAGGCCATCCGTTGAGTTCTTCGCTCATGATTTTCGCCTCCTAATTTTAGGTTCAAGCCTTGAGTGCGTTGATCATGTCAACGACTTGGGTGAACTTTTCTTGTGCGCCTTTGGTGATTTCCATGACTGCAATGGATGCGGTCTTGACACCGTCAGGAAGTCCAGCTTCCTTGGCGAGGTATTCTTGAGATGGGACGTATCCGTATGGGATGCCTTTCTCTTCACAGATCAAAGGGATGTGAGCGAGGAGTTCAGGTGGGTTCACATCAACTGCGAGAACAATGAATTGAGCAGTGCCGCGCTCTGCGGTCTTGGTCACTTCATTGCTGCCCTTCTTCAGGCGGCCATTGGAGTTGGCTTGCAGCATGTCATAGATCTTGTCAGATACTTCTTCGGGGGTTTCAAATCGCACGTGTACACTCATTGGATTCACTTCTTCCTCATGTTAAGGCAATCCTTGCGCAGAACCTCGCGGATATAAACACGACGGAAGGAAAATGCAGGTGAACAGGACATGAAACCCCCTCATTCTTGGCCTATATGTCGGTGTAAACGGGGCACTGCTCTCGAATCATTCCCATTCCAAGGTCTCGAACAGTTCATTCACGCCGCGAGCAAGGGCGGGGCCTCCGGAGATGACATCGCGGGGGTTTGCGAGCGAACCAGTCGCGTGCACACCATCCACATACCGGATCAATCTGGCGATGGCTCCACCTGTGAACAAACCATGAGAACATGCAGCATGCACTTCGACAGCACCTTGGCTCCGCAGGGCTTCCGCAGCTCTGCAAATTGTGCCGCCAGTAGCGATCATGTCGTCAACAATGGCTACGATTTTGCCATCGACGTCCAAGTCCTTCGCTTTATGGACAATGGTATGGGCATCAATTCTTGTCTTCTCTAAGTACGAGAATTCACAGTTGATCGTCTCAGCCACGGCAGAGGCTCGATCGATGGCGCCCTTGTCAGGTGAAAGAATGAAATCTGGATTCACGGTTTCTTGAAGGTGCTTTGCCAATTCGGGCATGGCTGAAGTAAATGCAACAGGCACTGGCAAATCTTCCAATACCTTAGGGGCGTGCAGGTCAAACACGATAATTCCGTCACATCGTGATGCGAGCAGGTGGCCAATGGCCCGTGCGGAGATTGCTTCACCTGGCTTGAACCGTTTGTCTTGTCGAGAATATCCGAAATATGGGATGGCAAGCAGGGTTCCGGGGCCTACATCTTCCAATTGTTGAGGCCCAATTTCCCGCAAATTCTCCAAATTGCCTCTCCTTACATCATTGATGGCCTCGAGCATGAGGAGCGTTTCGACGATTCCTGAATCGGGAAATGTGTTGGACACGAGAACGACCGGCTCCTTTCGAACAGCGTCGATCACTTCACTCGGGATTCGAATGTAACCTTCAGAGTCTGGAAACCTTCGGGTTTCGAGCGAATGATGTTCCCATCCGAGGGATTCTGCAAGTTGAGTCGCCAGCAGGCGCGCGTTGCTTCCAGACAAGACGACCATGTTCTCCCCGTAATGAGTCCCAGCGCCGGACCTTCATGTTCTTTGCGAGTGAAACAGCGCATGCTTTGGTTCAGTAAATTCACTGGTTTCAATCCTTAAACAGCGTTCAGTGCCACAAAACGGACTGGTTGGTATGGTTAGAGTGCGCGAGGCAGGACTTGAACCTGCGACCTCCCGGTTATCAGCCGGGTGCTCCAACCGACTAAGCTACCCGCGCAACTGCAAACCGGCCGACAGACCTCCCCGTCATAAGATTGACGGAGCGGCAAAGGGCCGAGTTGAGTGGGTGAACACTCACTCGCTTTCGTCGTCCATCTCGTTAATTGTGATGTAGGACGGTAATGAAAGGACCTTGTCAAAGGTACGCGAAAGCACGACTTCATCCAGGCGCTCACGAGTACGTGAGAATGCAGTGATTGGAACGCGCAATGTTGCTTCAACGCCGAATTCCTTTTGGATGCTCACTCGTGTCTTGACGATGACACCCTTGTAGGTGCGCTTTACTTTGAACAGATCTGTGATGACGCCAATTTCTCGTCCTTGGTTGTCAAGGACCGCACGGTCGAGCATTTCATCTGGTGCATACAGTTTCTCATCAATTCGGACGGTGTCTCTCCATCGTCGCTGCAGTTCTCGCATGGACTTCGAAAGTTTGACTGTGCCATCGGTTCGGATGCTGTGCACCAGTTCCTTCGGCAGTGGTGCGAGTTCAGCTGGCTTGCGCATGAATTCATCAGCGACGCCAGCATCCACCTGAATTCGCATCGATCGAACTCGAGCTTCATTCGGGTGGTGTCGTTCACCCACGATCGTTCCTACTTTCTTATCATTCACGTAAACATCCCTTTGGAGTAACTCCTGGATGTCATATTTGTCGTTCGGCATTTTTCCCATCTCCTTGTGTCGGGGTCCACCCGACTTATTCCCTCGTTTCTTTGAAGGGCTATATACTCTTTCCCGATTTCAAAGTGAAATCCAATTGCATTTGTCGTATAATTCATGTGAAAGCCAATTGAAAATCGCCTAAAATAGAAATTTCAGGCGTTGTCGTATAATTTTATTTCCAATAGGGATTGCATTGCAAAACCTTCGTTTACACCATTCGATCTGAAGGTCACTGTAAGGAGTTGCCCCCAGGGCTCAAAAGAATCTATATTTCAATTGAAGAGATAGAAATTATCCGCTTCACAATATGCACTTGCCAAAGCTAACTCTCTTGATCGGGGGGGTCTCAATCTCGTACTTCGACTCAATATTCTGTGTTTCTATTCATAATTGAATTTGTATTGAAAATAACATTTTCCAATTGGAAACCTGCTGTTTTTCCAGTCTTCTAATGGCGCATAATACTGTCTTCATCGAATTGTTAATTCTCAATCGAACCTCGATTCATTGATGTGGGGGTGGGAGTTGGGGTTGGCATGGCTCC
>JAQXFM010000131.1 GCA_029250305.1 Candidatus Poseidoniaceae archaeon
CCATCGACTTTCGATTGGCCTACAGGCTGATGCAAGCGTTGAGGTCAAGGAAGATCAAATTCGACCTCTTAGAGCACGACGCCCCACTCCCGCATGCCGAGACGGTGTGGATTGCCACAGAATTCGAAATTCTCGGGCATGAACACGAAGGGTACCCCGTTGCAGCAAACCTTGACGACATCGAAGGTGCGATTGAACGCGCCATGCTTCACCTCCGCGGCGTTCACCAAATCCGTGAACTGACCTTCGGCCTTGATCCAGGACCGCGCCCCGGCGTGGCATGGATGGGAGATGGCGTTCTTTTGGGCATGGCGCAACTCGAGAGCATCGAAGATGTCGTTGGCCATATTCGCAGCATTGAACGGGCCATAGAGCACCATGTCTGCAAGGTTAGAATTGGCAATGGAGCACCTCTGATTCGAGACCATATCATCAATGACTGCATCGCCGAGAACATTTGGATGGAAGAAGTCAACGAGGCGCGCACCTCCAGAGGCCTGCTTCGCCACAACCACGTCGTCTCAGCCGTGCGAATTGCAATGCTGCGCGGCAAACGTGTGTGGGAGCAACGAAGCATCACCCCAACCGAAGGTCAGCTGAAAGAAATACAGCGGCAGAGTCGAAAATTAAGCAACGGTCGCAAAACCATCTCCACTGAATTGGCCTTAGCCGTGGCAAGGGGCGAGATGCCGCTTGATGAGGCGCTCGTGCTGTAATCACTCTTCTTCTAATTCATCGTGAGCGAGTTTTAATTCTGGTGCATTTTTGACAATCCGTTTGAGGAGAGGTTCGAGCACCATCGGGGCAATCAGCACACCTGCAACGACAAAGAAAAGAGCAAGGTAGGACGAGTTTGGGACATAGATTGTACCCGGGGACCCAGGGTCTGTGTTGAGGGCCAACTTCACGGTACCAAGCCAAGGAATTTCCCCTCCAGCCACACCGATGAGCCACGAATCACGGATTGGGCGAACGATGCCCGATGCACTGTGAACGCCTGCCGAGCCGTTAACGGCGCTTGGGCCTTGATCCACGGAGCAATTGTTATTGTCGCCCAAGGTCAGAATACCAGCCTGTGAGGGCGTCCAATTCCAAACAACGAGGAACGGTTCGACATTTGCATGAGCGGGGCGGTTGCAATCGTAGTAAGCAGCGTCAATCCCATCGAAGGCAATGGTGATTGTGGAGGCGTTCACCACGGTCGTGCCAGGAACATTCCATGTCATGACGCAGGCACCAAGAAGGCCATCGGCGGCGGGAATGATGTCATCATAAGTCCCTCCATCGGGGCAATGAACAATGGACAAGTCGTCTGGAGAAGCATTTCGGTCTGGAACTTCGAGGATGTTTGGTACCACTTCAAGAATAGCACGATGAATGATGGGTGTACCGCCTTCTCCGTTTTTGTCGTAAATGATGACATCACCTGCCATCCCATGCTGCTCATAGCCATATTGCGGATGGTTCGGGTTTGAGGCTTCTGCAAAGGTCGTCACTGTGTTCATTGGTTGGTTGTGGACAAGCACCAAATCACCAGCATCAATGCTTCCGACTTCACCGTTTAATTCGTGGATCATAGAAGAAGATTCGACCACGACAAGCGGTGGCATTGAACCGGTGTGAGCAAACAATCCAAGCACAAGAAGACCAATCATGCCTGCTGCAAGAACCATCTCTCGGAGGAGGTTGAGCAGTGGGTCGTTGTCGCTCACCACTGTCCCCTCTGACTCAGCGTCGAAGTCCCTTGCTTTCAAGGAATGCCGTCCATGAGGCTTCATGGCCTGCACCTAACACGGTGGCTGATTCGTTTCCTTCGGATTTTCTTCGGCGGATTTCGGATGTCGAGTCCAACTCTTTCAATTCTTCAAGGAGCAATGCATGGCCCCGCAAGGCGAAAAATTCAGGCAAGACAACAAGCAAAGCAACCGCTGAAACAACACCCAAACCGATTGCACCACCAGTGAATTCACCCCATGTTTCGCTGTTCTGCAAGAACAAAATTTGGGTAAGTGATGACAAAAGAAGGATACCGATCCCACCTGAAGCTGCTGCAGCGTACCCAAGTTGACGTCCGTGTTGTGCTGCCCACCATTTTGAAAATAGACCAATAACCATGCTTCGCCCCGTTCCTTAGAAGCAGAACGCCTTCTTGAGACTTCCTTTCTCAAGGCCCAGTTATGTGTCAAATCACTGCACCACAAATCGAATATAACCTTGCAGCGAGTTGCAATTGTCTTAGAATGGGCCACAGGGTGCTTAGGTCCTGACGGTTCGGGGTGAAGTTGAAATGCTTTGGCCGCGGTGGGCCGAAGGCCCATTGAGGGACACACGGTGAATTTTATGCGAAAAGCAATCTTTCTGACCCTAATTTTCCTTTCTTCTTTGATGGTCCCATTCGCTTCTGGAGCGACCACTGAGACGCAATTCCAGAGTGGTACGTCCTCCTATACTCAGACATTTATGGGGAGTGGAAATGGAACTGCCGGAGACCTTTCAATCCCGTTCGGTGCAGAAGTGACCGCTGCTGAGTTCAAACTGCGCGGCGATGCAAGCAGAACCTCTTACACCAATTTCACAACAAACGCTCACTTTGGTGGGTCGGGCGATGGAACATGGTCAGGAACGCCGCCATCCCCCTTCACCAGCGGTAGCCGCTCAAATGTAGACGTATCAAATGGGGAAATGTCCCTAAGAGGCAATCCGTCCCTTGCTGATATCGA
>JAQXFM010000185.1 GCA_029250305.1 Candidatus Poseidoniaceae archaeon
GCCGCTCAAGAGAAAATGTTCGCATCCCTAGTGGCCCTGTTATCAATTTTTTTGGGTGCCCTGAAAAATTTGAAACGGTCGAGAATGACGAACAAGGATAGATGATATATATGACTACAGGAAACAAGAAGGAAGAAGAACAAGCGTGCGATGAGTGTGGAGCTGGCAAGATGCTACTGGACGCCAACAAGGGCGAACTGTACTGTGACCTCTGCGGGATCACCGCCCCGTCGAAGGACATCATGGACGCGAATGCTGGTAAGACCACATACGGTGGAGAATCGGCAACGCACCAGGCCGTTCGAAACGACGAGAACGTCAACGCCAACATGGGCACCAACGGCAGTTACATGTCAACCGCTGGCTTGAATCCAGCAGCAAAGAAGAAATTCAATCGTCTGCGAAAAATCGACAAAGGCACTGTGCGTTTGAAGCACCCCCTGCGGGAATCTGTTCGCAAGAAGGTGGAAGAGATGTACGGCAAGTACGCCATGGAAGCCGCAGAGCCATTCGTCAAGATGATGTGCAAGCCGCTCAAAGGTAAGCATGAGGAGCAGCGTCAAGCCCTTGACAACAAGGACCTCAAGCGTCGCCTCGGTATGCCAAAGCAGGCGATTTGCCGCAAGAAGGCAGATGTTCGAGGTGATGGCAAGGAGCAGCGCATTGTGATGATGGCCATGGCTGCTGTGGAAGTTGCTGGCGACCTCGGCCTCTTGTCCAAGATGGACCGCCGAGCTGGCATGGACCAATACGGCATCACACGGAAGCAACTGCTCAGCGCTAAGCGAGCGTTGTTGAACCACTTCAAGGCGCGAATCACCATGGGTTGGGAGCCGCAACCACCGGTAAAGACCCCTGCCGAAAGGCGTGAAGACGGCGTGGAGCAGGCTGTTCACCACATTCACGACATGTTGTTCAAGCTCAGTGAAGATGTGCTCTCTGAACAAGACCACGCAAAGGTCACTGCAGAATCTGAGGCACGCTTGGCCTTGCTTGAGGAGGGCACAGCCGACGCCCTGACTGGAAACACCGAGGTGCGAATGGCTGTGTGCGCTGTGTTCTATGCGACGTTGGTTAGCCTTGGCCTCCAAGCTGGCATGGCGGACCGCCTTGCTGCGGTGTTCGGCATGACCGGCAGTGGTATTCGTTCTCGATACGAAGCATTTGCTGCTGCCGAAGCATCGGGCGAAGTCGACTACAACGGGGCCTTCCTTCTCATCGCTATGACCTGCTTCGAGATCCTTGCGACGCTGCATCCTGAGCATACCTTGATAGAAAAGGCAGGCTTGGCAGACGCATGGAACTCAGAAGAAGGCTCTTCGTCGTCTTGATTGCAACGCTCTTTTGCACGACTGCTGCAAGCGCTGGCGCTGCGGAAACCCTCGAAGCGGGAGCTGTCTTTGGTGGTCAATCCACCGAAGCCAACACCTCCGCTGCGAGCACTGTGAACTTGAGTGATCTCCCGACCATTGTTGAGGTCTACACCGCCACGTGGTGTTCAAACTGCGTGGATGTGGAGCATGCCCTCGATGATGTGGAGAACAATCTCTCGATGCAACAATACCACACGCATCGATCGATTTCGGAAGTCCAAGACCCATTCGGAACTGAAGAAATCGACAAGCGGTACCATGACCGATACGGCCGATGGTCCCCTCCAGCAGTGGTGTTCAACGGTTCGACGATGATCAAGGGCAGTGTGTCGCAATCTGAGAGCCTTCAACAAGACTTCTCAATCGTTGTACGGCAACCTCTTGTTCTCGGAAACGGAACCAGCACATTTGGTTGGACGCCGACTGGAGACCTGAGCGGCACCGCCACATGGTCTTCCACCATCGATCAAACTCAATTTGGAGAAGGATCACTCCAGGCGTACCTTTGGGTGGTTGAGGCGTCTGCTTACTTCGAAGATGGGTCCAACGGTTTGGAGAACTACCCTCACATCATGCGGGCTGTCATCCCGTTAGGAGATGTTGTCGCAGGAAGTATGGATGTACAACTGCCGGCTGCGTTTGATGGAAATGATTTGTCCGTGCACCTTGTGTACCAATTCAATCCAGTCATCGAGGTCGTTGAAGAACCCGAAGAACCCTTTGTGCAAGACAAGGATTCAGCAAGTCTCCCATTCATTCACAGCCTTACAACCATCGCAATGATTGGGGCAGCTGCCTACGCTCGACGCTGGTGATTACGGCTGAAAATCCCCGCCCATTGGCGGCCTTGGGTCATCGCGCAAATCAACGCCGAGTTCCCATCGGAAGTCTGGAACTTCATCAGGTGCTTGTTGTGCATCCATGTAATGCCACCACCATGGTGGGGCGCCACGGAATCCAAAGCGCTCTTGAGCTCGATTGAGGTTTTCGCTAAGGTTTCGGCGGGCCCACTGACGCGGATGATCCCGTCTCTGAAACACTTGGTAACCATGCTCTCTCTCCTGCTCTTCATAACCTGCCAATGTCGCAAAACGAAGCATCAAGCGTCGCTCATGTGCATTGCGGAGGGTCAAATTGAGGTGGCAGTGTTCGAAGGAGATATCCCCCCCGTCGGCGACGGCAAACCGTACCTGTGAGCCAATCGGTTGCAATAACATGGCTTCCCAAACCCTTGGAAAGACTTCACAAAACCGTCGTTCACCATTGCGAACATCACCGATTGGAGCATCGCGCTCATCTTGTGCGTGGTTTCGCAAGAACATCCAGTCATTTCGTTGGAAATTATCGTAATAAAAATCATGCTGGTGACGACGGTTGAGCCGCCTTTCTGATGCCTCAGCCTCTTCGTTGCTCGTGGCTACGACCGATAAGCGCCACATCTTGACCAAAGCGTCGAGTGGATAAGGGCGTTTTGCCAGCCCTGCATGTGCGACCTTGTTCCTCGCCTCACTCGCAGACGTCCTTCTGTCTCGCTGGTGATTTCGGTGATTTCGATGTTGTAGATACTGCATGTACAGTTCACCTCTTCCCAACGCTGCTGCTTCGTCAAACTCAGGACCGTTGCGCCCGCGTTCTTCAACCCAAGTTGGTGCATTCAGACCAGTATTTCTCCGAACTGCATCGAGAAGTTGGAGGTATGATGCTTGATCCATCATGGCTTTTTGAACGTCATTGATGAGATGGGGGAAACCCATGGGGGCGTTGTAGGTCAGTTCGTTTAACAATGAATTGACTTGGACACTGCTTCCGACATCGTCGATTAATGAAAGCACCACGGTTGCAATCGTATCGCCTAGCGGGACCGTTGAGTGAAACCGCCCTTGATGAATGCAAACATCTGACGATCTCTTAGGGCCCAAAGAGGTGAGCAACTTGATTCTGAATGGTGCTGCGTGAGCGCCAGGTTCGACTGTTACTTCGTAGAAATGGCCGACGCGTCCGACCACCAAAATGTGCTTGCCTGAGATGAAAGCTCGTTCGGAATTAGCCTTAATGATGGAATTAAGGAACTCAATCGACCGTTTTAGAGGAGCGGAGATTAGTTTCGGAGAATTCGCTCTTGAACTCCAGTTGTGTTGCATTGCAAACAAGACCTCGCCTTCGTGTGAAGTTAATGGCGAAAGTGAGTGGGCGAGGAGGGAGGCCCAAATGGCAGGGTCATCAGGGATGTTTGTATGGCGAGACGAGCCTGTTTTTGTCCGAACCCTCAGCTTGATTTTCCCTCCGATGGTCCTCAGCGGTGGTTTCACGGGTGCGTTTGCTTGGAGGGTGCTTCTGTAATTTTTCCAACGTGCAAGCCACGGATAGGAGGCGAGCTCGACCAATCCCTCTGGATGATTGAGAAAAGCCTCTGCAATTCGAGCATCGAAGTCATTCCCCCGGCTGAGACGTTGTCTGATATCCCGCGACCAGGCTCCCAAGGGATGAGACATGTGATGAGTTGGCGGAGGGATGTGTTCCTCTGCCATCCATCCAATCCATGTAAGAACCGAAAACACTGCGTGGCGACTTGGGCGGGCCGCTCGACGTTCGATGCGCCGCCGTCGCAAGAAAGCGTGCCTTTGTTCTCGGTTCTGGTATCCGTCAGCGTTCTGCTCCTCTTGGTTCGTTTTGGTGCATCCAAAAACGGTCAACAATCGACTCATGTCCCAACCATACCGCTGCTTGGGTTCAGCGAGAACCCTGAGCAAGGAAACCGTTGGCACCTGATGGGGGAGTTGGCGGCCGTTCATGCATACATGCTGTTCCCGGAACGAGAACGATGCACCATCGGCCATCAGAAACCCTTTGTGCAAGACAAGGCGTTCCGCCGAGGTTAATTTGATGCCCTCTT
>JAQXFM010000187.1 GCA_029250305.1 Candidatus Poseidoniaceae archaeon
AGCCTATTTTTCCGTACAATGGGTCACTGAGGCGCAGGGAATCCCATTTCCACCACTCAATGGGGTGATATTAAACTTTATAATTTGATACAAAAGGGCAATAATCCTTGATACAAATGCCGATTTATGATACATAATAGGTGGCCACAGAGGCGCAGTGTTATATCTCTCGTGTCAATGTGAAGAAAACAGCGGTGCCAGTTATGTCTGAACAATCATCCCGAAAAAGCCTATCGTTAGTTGCCCTTTTGTTGCTCTCGAGCTTTGCTGGATTGATTACATTGCCATCAGCATCTGCTGTGAACGAAACCACATCTGGAACCATTACAGGAACTGAAACATGGACTGGTACAATCAACCTCAACGGCGACATCACTGTCGCTGAGGGCTCAAAACTCATCATTAACGCTGGCACCAACATCAACTTGCCCGTGGGAGCCTTCATCGATGTTGAAGGCGCTATCTGTGTGGCAGACACTGCTTGCGGTGCAAGCGGTGGATCCTCATCGAACTCGGCTCGAATGATATGGCAAAAGCCCCAAAGTGAAGCCGACTGGAACAGAACCGGTCGATGTGCGGTCAATGGCTCCAGCACCTACACCAACACCGATGCAGCGTGCGGATCAGGTTTGGTCATTCGAAGCACTGTCGACCAATCAACGAGCGCTACATCGTTGAACTACCTCTACATGCAGGATGCGTATGGATACCCAATTTACGTGCCATCCCTCCAACAAGTTCAGTACGGCGCCATTGTTTTCGATGGCTCCTCAATCATCGCTACTGGACTCTCGTTCAAGGACATCAACACCTCAAACGTCCTCGCTGTCGATTTCGCCGCTCCAACTCTCCAAGACTCTGAGTTTGAGAATGGAGTCGACGGAAATGGATACGATGCGTCCGCAGTTCGTGCCTACAACGCTGGTGCTGGAATCTTAGCAACAGTGAATGTCCTGAACTCCAAACTTACCGGTAGCACAGAACCAGACTGTAGCAGTCAAGGCGGCGGCCGTACCGTCATGTTCATCGAAGATTCTTACATCAACCTTGACAATCTTGACGTACAGGAGAACTCATTTGGTTTGTTCCTGAAAGGTACCTCTGGGTGGCTTTCAAACTCCACGATCGACGTGAAGTGCAACGCAATTGACACAAACTCCCACAAGGAAACTGGAGCCATCAGCCACACACTCAATGTCGAGAACAACATCATCACGACCGAAGAGGGTGCAGGAATTACTGCTTACGATGACGCAATCGTGGTTGCTCGAGATAACGTAATTTCGGGCGCAGGCGAATCTTCTGGATTCGGAATTCGTTCGTCAACCGTTGCAATTCACAACAATGTCATTGGCCCAATTGGTGGATGGAATGGATTGTGGATTTACGGCACATCTGATGTCATCGCAGAAAACAACACCATTCAGGACACGGCGAAGGAAGCTGTGCTCATTGGCGAATACCATTTCAACGACCAAGGATGGAACGTCCCAACGCCAACAGCCGCTCGACTCTACCTTGCGAACAACCAAATTTCCAACAACACCGGTACATGTAACTCCCAAATGTACGGTGGGGATTTCGCATGTCCAGCCATTCACGTCTTCATGTCATCTGCTACTCTTTACGACAACACAGTCGTCAACAATGGCGGAGATGGAATCCGAATCAAGGGCGGTATTGTAAACGCACAACGCAACACCATCGAAGTCGGCGCATTTGCAGCCAACATCTCGATGTATGACGACAACTACGGAACAAAGTACGGATCGATTGCCTACTTCTCTGGAAACAGTTACAGCAACGCATCTCAAGTGTACAACATCACCGAATCCCGTGTGACAGTGCAATCCGAATACATGCCTGACCCAGGAGCAGGCGAACTCTACCCTGTTAACCTCCAATGGTTGGGCGCAGAGTGCCCATACGTCCTCGATGAGTGCTTGCAAGTGCCAACCACTGCCGCTTTGCCACCTGCTTTCATGCCAATGGCCCTCGAAGTCGTTGACAACTCGACGGTGTTCTCCTACGCAGATTTGCAAAATTTCGATGCGGGTAAGGTCCATGTGCAGAATCAAAATTCTGCCTGGGGCAGCCAAGTGCGTGAAGGCGAACTGGTCCGCTACCAAGTGAAGGCTCAGAACAACAATGTCGCCGATGCGACCGTTGTGATCAGCGATGCAACTGGCCTGCCACTCTACACTTTGCAAACCGATGCGTTTGGGTTCACTCCTGAGATTTCGCTCCCAAGTGACTTCTACATCGATCGAAACTGGAACCACCTTGTGGGCGAGTCAAATGTTGAAGTGACCATTTCTCCAGGAATCACTGAATTCATGGATGAAAACACATGTTCCGACGGCTACGACAACGATGGCGACACCTATGTTGACGGTGCTGACTCAGCACAAACTGGTGAGGACACCTCCAACTGCGATGCAGGAAACCGGGAACTTCCGTTCTACAGCGTGAATGCATTCAAGTTTGGAAAAGGTACCAAAGCCTTCGACATCGTTCTTGACGGCGGTATTGATGAAGTCATCAATCTCGACAATCTCAAGCCAAGCGTTGAAGTTGCTCAAGGCGATGGTGCATCGTTTGCGACCACAGTGACCCTCACAGGAACAGCATGGGATGGCATTGCCGGACCATATCCTTTGGACATTGTTGCGTATGAAAATCAGTTTGGACTGGTCAAGCGGGTTGAAGTTCAACCACCGGGCTCGTTGGATTGGTATTCGGCCGTAGACACATCAAATGCTGAGGGTGAAATCACGCTTGCAAACCACCCATTCAAGTCCTGGTCGTTTGACTGGGACATGTCTGCTCACCCAGAGGGTGAAGGCGATGTCACCTTCCGTGTTCGTTCGTATGACGGGCTCGAATACTCACCTATCGAAGTTCGTAAGTACAAACTCAACCTTGTGGCACCTACGATTTTGGTGGAAACACCAAACGATGGAACCACTCACGGAAACGCAAAGGTCACCTTCACTGGTACAGCAAGCGATCCATATTCGGGTACTTGGGGAAGCGATGTCCAATCAATTTGGTTTGATATTTCTGGACCAAATGACTACAGCTCACACTTTGCTATTGAAGGCTCCACGGTTTGGTCGTATGACTGGCAATTCGAAGAATTGGACTCGGGGACCTACACGTTCCAAGTTTGGGCTGCAGACAGTGATTTCTGCATCGACCTTGTTGGTGTTTGCAATGCGGAAACCCGTACCCTCACAATTGACAACGACAACGCACTTCCATTCGTTTCCGTCAGCCAACCGATTCCAAGTGATGTCATCCGAGCCTCCGATGAATACTTGATTCAAGGTGTGGCAAGAGATAACGACGGCCAAGTCACTCGTGTGGAAATTGACATTCAAGATCTCGCAAGCGGTCTTATGTTGAACAACGGGCCAAACCCTGTAACTTCCTTCTCACCTAACGGTGCTTGGGCAGTATCTTGGGATACTTCCAAGTTAATCCACGATCAACAATACGAACTTGTGATTCGGGCCTACGATGGTGAGGATTACTCGACAGAAAGTCGAATCCGCATTACGATCGACAATCCAACGGATGCAGATAACATTGCTCCAATCTTTGACCAAGAGGGATGGGTCGGGACAATCACCATCTTCTGTGATGCAAATTCAAACGCAATCGACCGATGTGGGAACGGTGCGACCATCGATTTGACCCAGTTCTTCTCCGATCCTGACGGCATCGGTGAAGCCGAGAATGATTTGCTGTTCGATGTCTTTGAGGATGAAACGAACCTCGACGATGATTTCTATGCAGATTATGTTTCAATCAATGCAAAAGGTGTCGCAACCTACAACCCTCCGTGGGTCCAACCAACCTCTGTGATTGCAGATTGGTCCCTTGTTGGTCTCATGTTCGAGGCACGTGACTCCTACGATTCAGTGGCCTACTCTTACAAGGTCAACATCGTTGTCGTGTCCGTCGCCTTCAGTGCAGAACGTGTCGACAGCGGCTCTGTCTCTGCCAACGATCCAGCGACCTTCAGCGGTCAAGGATTACCAAACAGCATGGTTGCTGCAAGGTTTGACGACGCTAAGGGTGTTCGATTGAATTCGACACGTGTTGGCGCTGACGGAACTTGGACAATGGATATTGCTCAAAACCAAATGTCCGGAGCAGACAATGCCAAGGTCATCTTTGAAATGGATGGACAGGTGTATTCAGCACCCGGTACCACAGCAGATACTCAATTCCAGTTGAGTTCAGACTCCGCCGAATCCGGAAGTGGAAACCTCCTTCTCATCATCGGTGCAATCGTCGGCGTGCTCTTACTCCTTGGCGCAGGTGCGTTCTTCTTCCAAGTTGAATACGAGGAAATTGAGGACGGCGTCATGACGGACACTCCGGGAACACCGGCTGAAGAAGATCCGTATGCATGGGCAAAGGCTCGCCAAGAGCCTGTAGCCATCGCACCGGCTGCGGCAGCCGCTCCGGTAGCGGCAGCAGCACCAGCAGCGTCAACTCACCCAGGATGGCTTTGGGATGAAACCAGCAACAGCTGGGTTCCAGACCCGAATTACAAGCCTGGCCAGTGATCAACTGGTGCTCAATGAGTCACAAGCCTTGAAGAGGATAAGTGTGGGTGGAAGTTTATGGCGGTTCATCCTAAGCCCGGCGTACAGGAGAGGATTCTCCTTCACCTGCTCGATTACACCGACTTCAAAAACAGTGTAGAAGTCCCATTCGCATTGTCCCAAATGGGCATTGCAAATGCCGTGGCAATTGCTCGTTCAAACGTGCCAAGAGCCATTGCTGGTTTGAAGGATCAAGGACTTCTTGTCGAACGGCAAGCACACGTCAAAGGCGTTTCACGCAAGCGAAAAGCGTACTTTCTAACAGATCCAGGTATGAACCTGAGTGAGGAAACATGGCGAAGGCTTCGTTCCTTCCCACTACGAGCCATCCTTGAAGATGGGCAGACGGTTCATTCCACCCTTGGCGATGTCAACGAAAAACTACCTTTCTCGATGCGCCCAGTCGACATCATTCGATACATGGATGACAACTGTGTGCTTGATGCCAGAACACTTTCCGCAGATCTCATCCAGCGTGATCTCTCAAAGCATGTGGAGAAACAACTGGTGACCTCACTCGGAGATCTTCCCCGTTTGCGGCATTTCTACGGGCGAGAAAAAGAACTTGACAACATGGCGAATTTAATTGAGGCTCGTGCAACGACATTGCTGATCCCTGGTATTGCGGGTATTGGTAAAACAACCGTTGCATCGAAACTCATTGAGCGGTTCATGCACCGCCGAAATTTACTCTACCATCGCTGTCAGGATTGGGAAGGATCTCGTTCCTTCTTTGAGTCCGTTGCAGATTGGCTTGCCAACATAGGAGACTCCACTTTCGCTGATTACCTTGCAGCCACACCAGTCCCCCAACCAGCAGATGCGGCACGATTGCTCGTTGATGCGCTTGAGGGCACACCTTCGCTCATTGTGATTGACGATTTTCACAAGGTCGCCGATGTGACGCTTCACCAAACCTTCCAAGCAATGTCTCTGGCACTCCTTGGCAGTGAAGAAAAAATAGCCCTTGTGTTGTTCTCGAGATCGTTCAAGCCAGTGGTTCCAACGAAAGATGCTGAAGGTCGAATCGCAAGTCTGGTTCTTCCTTTGGATGGACTTGATTCAGATGCTGGAAGGAAACTTCTCAGCAGCTTTGACGAATTGGCCGATGAGCAATGGTTACACATTCACGGATTATCGCGAGGCCATCCTTTGGTTCTTGAACTCATCAATCGAGGTGCATCGGCGGGAGCTTTTCACGAGACATTGGAAAACTATGTCACGGTTGAAATCTTTTCAAAGTTGAGTGCGGAGCAAAAGCGTGTTCTTTCAGCACTTGCAATTTATCGCGAACCTGTTGAGTTAGCCGCTCTTGCTGAACAAAGACTCGATACCGACGAACTCGATTCGCTCGTTGAGCAAGGTCTTGCTCGTCAAGCAGATACAGAGACTTACGACGTCCACGATCTAATCCGTGAATTCTTGCTCCGCAGCCTTGATGAAGCCACACGTAAATCATTCCACTCCAAATGCTGTGCATGGTATGCAAAGCAACCGAAGAACGCAGATCTTACCATTGAACACATTCACCACCTCATCCGTTCAGATGACCATGAAATGGCATCAGAATTGATCGCTGGCGATGGACGTAACCTTGTCGCACAGGGTCACATGGAACTTCTGCCACTAATGGAGAGCGTTGATGGGTCGGATCTTGAGGCTGGCATCTACATGCGAGTTCGTCAACTGCAAGGCGAAGTTCTTGTCTTACTGGGTAGGTTTTCTGAGGCAGAGAGTGTCTTCTCTGAGGCACAATCACTGGCAGGTGAATCTCATTCGACACTTGTGGAAGCAGAAATTCTTGCTGCACTCGCAGATATTTCACTCAAACAAGGAAACGCCGACAAAGCGTTGGGCATGCACCGTGAAGCACTTGAGAAGTTCATCGAGTTGGAGGATGCCAAAGGGGCAGCCCGATCCTACAACAACATGGGTTACCTTTTGCGACGTAAGAACGACCGTACAAAGGCCCTCGAAGCATATGGGGAAGTCGAGGCAATCCTCAAAGAATCAGATGGGATAAACTTAATTGGTTCACAATTGATT
>JAQXFM010000200.1 GCA_029250305.1 Candidatus Poseidoniaceae archaeon
TAGAGGCCATGAAAATGGAACATCGAATTGTTGCTGCGACCGACGGCGTTGTGATGGCCGTTCACTTTGCAGCAGGCGATCAGGTGGAACAAGGCGTGGCCTTGCTCACATTGGAGGAATCATGAGTCCAACGCTCGCCAATCACCGGATTCAATCCTGTGTTCTTCATTGATGCTCACGGCGTACATGTAGGTCCAGGCCCAGACCTTTCCTTCCTCAGTTTCTACCTCGACGAGTGTACGCTTGAACAGCGAATCATCCGACTTGAATCCATAGAACCCCTCGACTCTGTCCAGCGATTGAAGGCCAAGAAATACATCGTTGAGCCGGTAGAGTTCTCCCAGCACTCGATCCTCTTCTGAAGGTCGCATGCCGGGGTAGTTGCCTAAATTGTACAGCTTTCCTTGTACATGGGCGGTCACGCCGGGTTGGAAGGTATGTTGTTCGAGGGTTGCACCTCTGAACTCGCCAGCCATGAGGGTGCCATAGACAAAGAGGTAAGGAACTGGAAAAGATTCGTCTGAGTTTTCAATTGCCATTTTTAAATCTGCAATTGGAAGATTGTGTCGTTCCAGTCCCGTTCTTACTAAACCAGCATAGTGCGTTGTTGGCGCCACATACTCGCCCTTTCGATGGTCGACAAGCGTGTACGTCACCGCTTCGGTCGATGTCCCATTCGGCAACAGGACATTCACGATGCATCGTTCGTAGTAATTTGGATGCCCTTCCTTGCGATCCATGTTGGCCAGCGCCTCATCAGTCAATGCAAACAAAACACCAGGGACAGCATGTCCGCATCCTGCTGGCACTACATCAGCAGCTCCACCTCGTCTTCGTGTGGACCTGTAATGGAACTTCAATCGATAATCGGGGAGCCAGCATGGCGTGATTTCTTCAATTCCAGACGGGTTCACGCCCTTTTCTTCACACCACTCGAGCCAGTCGTTGCGGTCAAGGTTTGACCCGTAGCCGAAATAGAGGGTTCGTGCTTCCTCAGCCATGACTCCCAATCATTTCGACAATATATCAAATCGATTGATTAGCCCCAGGTGCATGGTTCCAACACTTCTTGGCCACCCATGAGCGGTTGCAGCACTTCAGGGATTCGCACCCGTCCGTCTTCCATCTGGTTTTGTTCCATAATGGCAACAAGCGCCCGAGACGTAGCCACGGCGGTGGAATTGAGCGTGTGGGCGATTGGTTGGCCAGCGTGGCCAGGTTGTCCGTAGCGGATTTGGAGGCGGTTCGCTTGATAGTCAGTGCAATTAGAGCAAGACACGATTTCCTTGTATTGATCAGCTCCCGGAATCCACGCCTCAAGATCGTACTTCTTTGCGGCAACTGTTCCCATGTCACCGGTGCAAATGTTGACCACTTCGTAGTGCATGCCCAACGCATCCCACAAATCAACGCAGTTTTGGAGCAACTCCTCTTGCAGTTCCCATGACTGGTCTGGGCTTGCGATGATGATTTGTTCAATCTTGGTGAATTGGTGCACGCGCCAGATACCCAAGTCGGATTGTCCGTGGGAACCAACCTCACGTCGGAAACAAGGCGAAACGCCGACAATACGGAGTGGGAGGTCTGCTTCAGGTATGGTTTCGCCCATGAACATGGCCGTAAGGGGGTGTTCAGCGGTTGCAATCATGTAATACTTGTCGGGTTCCACC
>JAQXFM010000028.1 GCA_029250305.1 Candidatus Poseidoniaceae archaeon
GTCGACGCTGGTGAGACAGATCCGACTCGCCGAGAAGATTCTGGTGATGAAGACAACGATGGTATCCAAAACTGGGAAGAAAATCTCTCGTGTACTCTATGGGATGTTGCAGACACTGATTTTGGCGGCATTAACGATGGCGATGAGCAAAACGTGTCTCATGGAACAGACCCATGTGATTCATTAATCAATTTCGAAACCACGATTGTCACATGGAACAACGGCAACGGACAGATGGAAGTCGCTGATGGAAGCGGATTCAACCCAGCAGGAGGTGTAGGCTGGTTCAATGTCTCTGGAACGTGGACGCCGTTTGCCTATGCGACGGTTGTCAATGATGTCATTCAAGGCGTTTCTGTCGCACCCGGTACGGCCACTCAAGTCGCCAACCGAAACGGTTCGTTCTGCCACACAGATGCGTCAACAGACGGAACCATTTCCACGACTCGTACGTACTGTGATGATGACTACACTGACAGCGATGGCGATGGTCTTGCTGACTGGCAGGAATTGCTCGGCACCTTCGGATGGTTCTCCAATCCAACGCTCGTCGATTCAGACGGCGACGGAGCGAATGACTTCGAGGAGGTCTTTGCTAACACAGATCCAAACGAGCCGTGTACGAACCTGCTGGACGATGACCAAGATGGTCTCAACAACTACTTCGAAACAAGCACGGGTTGTGACCTCATTTACATCGGCATCACCAACGGATCAACCGACGTATGGGTCACTGATGATGCTTCGATCGACACCGACTCTGGTGGTGTGAGTGACCGTGATGAGTACTTTGACGGAACCAATCCGGAGAACAATCCTTCTGATGACTTGCTACCATCTGACTTTGATGGGGACACAATTCCGGATGCAGTTGAGAATCAAACTGGCACAGATTGGACCAACCCCGATACTGATGGTGGTGGCATGATTGATGGATTGGAATGCACACAAGAATTCTGGATTATCAACTGCCTCGGCTCGCCTTTCGATCCATTTGACCCAACAGACGACCTCATCGCTTCCGAAGTCGTATTTTGGGCCAACAACACCAGCGGTGTTGTCGACCTCGATGCTACCCAACGATGGCGCCAATACACGAATGATTTCTACACAGGGACGGCCTATGCCCACATTGCGGAAACCCATCCCTCTGAAACCATCATTCTCCCCTCTTCGAATTTCACCCACCTTGCAGACATGGCGTTTGCCAATGACACCGTCGAGTGGTTCATGACCTTCAACAGTCCTCCAATCACGGGTGGCTTACCATTGCCGGCAAGTTGGTCAAACATGTCATTCTACATCGATTCGGGTGCCGAACTTGAACGTTCCAACGACTCACATAACGTCAACATCGTCGCTGGACCGA
The DNA here is from genome assembly GCA_029250305.1 of Candidatus Poseidoniaceae archaeon. Classification (GTDB taxonomy): domain Archaea; phylum Thermoplasmatota; class Poseidoniia; order Poseidoniales; family Poseidoniaceae; genus MGIIa-L1. The sequence continues at coordinate 1,370 of JAQXFM010000028.1, forward strand.
TTCAGGAAGTGTTCATTCAACAACCTGAATTTTACTTCGATTGGGCCTCCTTGGCATCAACAACTGTTCCTGGTCAAGGGTTTGCGTACGAACTTCAGACGCCTGATGAACTCACTAACTTGAGCAACCCAGCAAGTTCGTTGCTCAACACCACTAACACGATTGTGACGGAAGCAGGCGCAACCAATGCCTATGATACGGCAGTCGCCATTCAATCGTTCCTTGCTGAAGGGAACGCTACCACCGAATTCAAGCGAAACTACAACGGCTCCGGGATTCTAAACACCGAAGATTTGAGCGTTACCTTGGTCGAAGCGGTTCTAGAGGGAACATGCAATGAATTCAACACTGCCTTTGTCACAATGGCTCGACTCGCTGGCTTACCTGCTCGATATGTGAGCGGATTTGCCGGAGGTACATGGAATGGCGATGGCTACGCGGTCTTCCCACAAGACCGCACCACTTGGGGCGAAGTTCGGCTTCAACAAAACAGTGCCAATGGCGGTACCGAACTTGGTTGGATTCCGTTCGACGCTTGCCCTGCAGCAGAAGAGATTGAGATTGTCAACCAAACCATCTCCTCACTCGTGTGGGACCGAGACGGAACCTCCACATTCAACGTCGAGGGTCAACTTCGCTTCGCTGAAAACTCGACACCAATCCCCGATCTGCCAATGGTTGGGTACCTTGTGCCACTTGCAGAAGCAGCAGGTGTCCCAGGACCAGCAGCCATTCCAAACTATGAGATCGGCGCACTCATTACCGATGCAAACGGAACCTTCCAGTTCACCGGAAGTCCATTGGAACCCGGTGCACCGGGCATCCACCGAGTTGTCATCAAGCACCTTCAATCCGGCTATGTGTCTGAAGACGGCGTCATTTACGACGGTTTTGTCAACGTCACCGATGATGCTGTGATCAATCACACTGGACCGAACGCCATCAACGCGCCAGTTGTTGGTGCGGGTGCAACCACCATCATCACCGGCCAGCTTTCGCTCGAGAACGCACCGCTCAATGTGATCAGTTCCATCGCATCAAGCGCAGATGTTCCAGAAGTCTGGCTTACCTTCACCTCTTCGGTGAACGGTTCCATCAACCTCTCCTCACCAATCGGTTTTGATGGTGGATGGAGCATCGAGGTGGAGTTGGATCCGTTTGAGACCAAAACCAACCTTTCTGCAACACTCGGCTTCTCCGGTTGGCAAGACGCCTCGGAGCCAAGCATCACGCCGGTGCAATTCCACTTGCGACCAACAACCACGGCCATTGTGTTGGACATCCGAGATGCACCAACACTGACTGCTACGCTCGAAGGTCCATTGACCAACAACAGCATTATCCTCATCGACGATGACATCTGGGTCAACGGTTCAGCCGTGACTTCAGGTGCAAATCCAGTGGCTATGCCGGGTAATCTTTCGTTCTCGATGCGCTCTGTCGGTAGCGGCTCCGATTGGATTGAAATGTTCAATGCCAGTGTCAATGGTACGTTCTCAGTCCAGCACCTGCTCACAGCAGCAGACGCCCAAATTGCAGCCGGTGAGATCGAACTACAAGTTCGGTTCTTCCCTGACTCCATCGAGGCAACAGACGATGCAAATATGTCGGCTGGTGCTCCATACCTTTTGCGAGGCTGGCTCCAATTCACCACACAATCTGTCTCACAGTTGCGAAACACCGAGGCAGTTGTCTTGGTCTCGATGACCGACCACCGAGGTGTTGATTCAAATCTTCTCGCCTCTGGCAACTTTGACTTTACCTTCAATGGTACATGGGTGAACACCACCGTGGATCCAGAAAGTGAAACCATCACGTTGAACTGGTTGCTCGACGCTAACATGTATGCTGGCGATTACCCTCTTGACATCTCATTCAACGGTTCTGACTTGTACCAGCCTTCAACTGGACTCTCCTCGGTGCGTGTCGCTGCGGAAGTGGGATGGAACCTCACCTTGGCTCAAGATTGGACCCACATTGGGAACTCGACCTACATTTACGGAGATATCTTTGACGCAGTTCACACCAATCGAAAGATCCTCGGTGACAACATCACCATGCTCTCGCTGATCATGGCGACTGCAGATGGTCAACCAATCGATCTCGCTCAGGGGCTGCTCAACAACACGACCAGTGCTTACAACCTCAGTTTCACAGTTCCTGAAACAAGCCCTTCCAATGCCTATGAGTTCATTCTCAACATGGACTTTGAGAACCAAGCACCTGTTGGCGGGCCTTACTATCGATTTGTTGACACATCCGTTCCACCTGCAACACCGACCCTCCCCTCCACCTTGGTTGGGTTCGAGTCTGAATTCGTAGTGGATACCGGCCAGAGAAACCTCATCGTTGAGGTCAATGGGTCGCTCGACTTCAACGCTACAATTTCGGATGTGGCAGACAAGTCCAATGTCAGCGATGCCTCGGTTGAGTTCATCTTCGATTATGGAAACACCAATGTTTCGATTGGCACAGCAATCTCAGATCAAGCAGGGTTTGCCAGCGTTGGCTGGACTGCGAATGGTATTGCACCAGGTTACTATGACATCTTGATGGTCGTGTATGATGACCTCTCTGATTCACTGGCCGTTGGAAACTCTCGACGAATTGGAAACTCCACGCTCGTCAACTTGACCGTTCAAGTTCCGAGCAACTTCCGAATTGATTCGATTCCAAGCACCGTGACTGCAGGTATCAATTTCAACGTCCTCGGGCAAGTGCTCGACGGTGACGATGCAACCCGGCCGCTGATTGCACCGGTTGAACTCAGCGCTTTCTGGTTGAGCAATCCCGATGAGCTGCTTGTGCCAAGCTACCAGACATCAGTCAATGGTACCTTCAACATGAGCGTCCCAACCGACACCTCCGGTAACGGAACCCTCCGTGGAAACAAGGTCCTTGTCATCTCTGTGATTGAAGGTTCTTCGCCGTTCTATCTGACGGCAAGCATCGAAAACGGTGTGCTTGTGATGGGTGTGTCTCGCTTTGAGAACATCCAACCGCTCAACCCAATCTTGGTCAACAGAGGCGACGAAGTGAACATTAGCGCTCGATTGGTCGAATCATCAAACCTCTTCTTGCCGCTCGCAGCCTATGATGTGGATATTAAATTCCATGAAACTTGGTTGCCGGGTACACAAACAGATGGTGCAGGCTTTTCCAACTTCAGTTACCTCATTCCTACAAGCCACCCACTTGGATTGATCACCGTCACATTGGTGTTCAACGGAAGCGTTGACCTCTTGGCGACCAACGTCAACCTCTCGTCAATCACCGTGCGTTCGACAACGATTTTGGTGGTTGATGCGATTGCAGCCAATCCGGTTGCCGGCACCTCCTTCGACGTCAGTGGTACTGTGAAAAGTGACAATGGATCAGGTCTCGAACTTAGGGATGGAAGTCTGTTGCCAGCGAACATTCTGTTTGCCATCAATGGCCAGCCAGTTGGCTTCACAGTCAGCGGTGGAACGGTCCAAGCGGGCGGTATCTGGAATGCCACAATCTCGCTCGGGGCAGCCTTCCCAGCAGGCAACAACACCATCGAAGCCTCCTTCATTCCTGCAGTGAACTATTACATCGGCTCAGAAGCAAACGAAACTTTCGACAGCCGAGGTTTCACAACATTGGTGTTCATCAAACCAGCCCTCGACGGCCTTGGTGCGCCTTCATTGAACGACCGAACCGAACGTGGAAACAATGTCTCGTTCCAGATTCTCTTGCGTGACAACACGGACACTGCTGTTGGAAATCAACAGGTCTTGGTTGGCTTACCAGGCTTCACACTCTCGAGCTTCACGACGTTTGCAAACGGTACAGCCGCTGGTATCATTGCGGTGCCTGAGAACCTAAGCGTTGGACCTGCTGACCTCTTTGTTGAGTTCGCAGGCACACCTGGCTCAACTGGATTGGTTGGTTCGAACGCGACAACACAATTTGTGGTTCTTGGCCAAACAAACCTCACCATTGCTGAAGCGCCATCCACTCTCACTGCTGGCGATGCCTTCGTGGTCAATGGAACCCTGATGGATGACCTTGGTCTGCCTCTCATGGTGAATGGCGTACCTGCGGTCGCCATCGTCCACCTGCTCGTGGATGGAGTTCCAGTTTCCAGCATCGAAACCGATGCACAAACAGGGGCCTTCACCATCGGATGGACCCTCCCTGAAGATACAAGCGCTGGCGCCCACATGATCGAGGTCCGCTTCCTTGGCGGCCGAGATTGGGTCGACCCAGTCGGTGTTGGTGATTTGATCAACCCAGAGTACTACATGCCAAGCAACGATCAGGTTGAATTCAACGTAAGCGTTCCAACCAAGATTCTCCTTCTTACGCCCGGTGGCGAAGTGAACCGAGAAGAGACGATGACCATCCAAGGTCGCTTGCTCGATTTGGTGGATGCTCCTCTCCCTGGCCTTACGGTTGAGGTTTGGCTTGGTGGCGAATGGATGACCAACGTCACGACCGATGAAAACGGTACATTCACGGCCATCTACCCAGTTCCATCTGGTGCAGAACTCGGTGCATTGCTCCTTGAAACGAGGTTCATTGGCACCACCTTCTACCTCCCAAGCGCTGCAAGCGGAACATGGACTGTCTACAGTCCGGTCCAAGTGACTGTGGACATGGAAAGTCCAGTTGCAGTGGCTGAGAACATCACCATCTCCGGTTCAGTTGTCGACAATCAATTGTTGGGCATTGAAGGGCATGTGGTGGACTTGACGGTTGAAGGGATTCTCTTGGCAAGTGTGATCACCGACGCCAATGGCGACTTCTCGTTTGACTGGAATGTTCCAGACATCTTCTCGTTCGGCAACCACACCCTTGAGGCTCGTGCTGAGGCTCAGGGCTTCTACAGGTCTAATGTCGGCAACACCACCTTCTTCTTGGCACACCGGTCCGATATCACGCTCGTCTTCGACGACGGTCGCGATGCAACCCGTGGCGACACATGGTCGCTCTCGGGACGCTTGTTCGATATCGACACGGTCAACAACGACGGACTTCCTTCGATGCTGATCAGCGTTCGACTCGATGACGTCGAGGTTGCAAGCACGGTCACGCTTGCTGATGGTTCATGGTCGGTCATCGTTCCTGCTACCATGGAACTTGCACGTGGTGAACACACATTCACCGCCGCCTTTGCTGGAACCAGTGCTCACCTTGAAGCCTCCACAAGTGCGACTGCGCTCGTATGGTCGAACACCATCATCACCATCGATGGGACCTCTTCCAACATTGTCGTCCGAAGCGATGACGTGTTCGCACCAATCGTTCTCACGGGTTCAGTTTCTGAAGTCGGCGGCCAAGGTGAAGTGTTCAACAACCTCACATTATACCTTGGAAACGGCTCGGATTGTATCTCAAACCGCGAAGGGGCTCGTTGCCTTGAAAACATTCAGATCGCCTGGAACAACGGAAACTTCTCGATGAACGGTGTTGCGCCTGCTTGGATGAATTCCGGTGGCCAATACCTCCACATCGACGCACCTCGCAACGATGCGCTGTACCTCAACGGTGCTTCGGAAAGCCACCTGATTTACGTCAAGGTGAATGCGGATATTGTGCCTTCAATAAACACCGTTGTTGAAGACAAGCAAGAAGACATCGGCGGAAACATCGTGATCACGGCCTTGGACACAAACGAAGGCATTGCGAACATCAAGGTCACCGTTTACCTCTACAATGCAAACGGATCACAACTTTCGACGCCGATTCAACCGCTGACCGATGAGAATGGAATTGCTTCGTTCGAATTCAACTCGGACCCACCATACGGTCGCTCGAATGTGTGGGGCGAAGTGTACCTCGAAATCATCATCGATGACCCACGGCTTTCAGATCAGAGCAAGTTGGCTTTCGATGCAAAGGCTGCTGACTCTCCGTGGGCACCGAACTACAGTTACAAGGAAATCTCAGAACCAGTTCCGACTTGGGTCTATGTCTTGGCGCTCCTCATTGCAGCAGGTGCTGCTGCTGGAACGGTGCTTTACCGACGACGTAAGAGCCAGGAATTGCTTGAAGAAGCTGCAGAAATCTTTGCCTACACTGCCGAGTTACTCGCTGCAGGCGATTCAATCCGTGAATCAATTTTCACATGCTATCAGAACTTGTGCACTGCTTTCCAGCAACACGGATTCTTGCGCCGAGACTTTGAAACAGTTCGTGAATTCGAAATGGCGATTCGTCAGGCCATGCCACAAATTTCCGAAGACGCTCTCGTCGCTTTGGACAACATGTTTGAGCAAGCCCGATACAGCCGTGAAGAACTAGGATCACAGCACCAAGTTGCTGCACAACAAGCATTGGAGCGAATGGGTCAAGAAATCTCAGGACTCACGAAGGTCCCTGCTCGATGAGTGAGCAGCGCAACGTTTGGTTCACCATCGAAGGTGCAATCGCCCGTTGACGTAGTTGGCGCTTAGGCCCTCTGCTGCTTCGGGAAGTGGCATCTCGCGCTCGAGTGGCTCGTTGTCACCATCAGCGATGACAAGTTTGAGGTGGGTGATTTCGCCTTCTTTCTTGGTGAAGAGAACAACATCTTTGGCAGTGACACCAAGCAACGGAATGGTCAGGCCATCCGGATTGACGTTGCCATGAAGTGCTTCAACCATCCACTTGAGTTGACGCTCGGGTTGGACTTCTGCCAAATGTGATTCCGGGAGCATGCCTGCGGAGACGAGCACTTGCTCGTGCATGGTCTGTACGTCGCCGAGATGGTCGGCGAGTTGGTGGAATTCTGAATGCAATGACTCAACGCTTGCAGCCAAACCGCCGGTTGTTTCAGCTTCAATTTCACCTGGTGCGACCTGCGTTGGGTCGGTGCCGACTGCAAGGGGTTCCCATGTTGCCATGCGGTGTGGGTTGTGTGCGGCCTCCATGAACCTTCGTCCTCCAATCGATGGATGTTGCCTACACTTCATCAAGGGTGTGAACCCGTGAAAAGAACCGTCGTGCAAAACTTGCTGTGGTGGTTGGGGCATTTGTCGCGTTCATTCGTAGGTCCTTCGGGTAACATGTCGCGTAGGTTCGGTCGGTGTGGCGTTGGTCTAACAGCAGGATGAGCGCACGGTCGCCAATTGAGCGGATCGGTCTTCCCATCGCTTGTAAAATCGCATTGATGGCAGGTTGGGTGACGGTGTAGCGCCAAGCGTTGTTGGCTCCAAACCTATCGCCTGCATACTTTTTCAGAGCGTTTGAACGGACGGACGGTGGTGCGTTTGGAATGCCGATGCATGCCACTGCGTCGAGAATTCCACCGTTGTAATCGATGCCTTCTGAGAGGCGTGCTCCATACACGCCGCACAAGAGAATCCTTTGACCTGCATCCCGTTCACCTCGGAGTTGTTCAACCAGTGTGTCGATGTCTTGCTTTGACCACTCCCTGCTTTCAACAATCTTCCGAACGCCTTTGAAGTGAGTGGTGTTGACGATTTCTTCCATCATTTTGTAAGACGGTGCAAACACGGCAATGTGGCCGGGTGTGCCATCGATGAGGGCTTGGATGTGGGCCCGTATCTTATCCCACATTGCGGGTGAGCGTTGGGTGTATTTTGTGGATACGTCACCCGCCACAAGCACTGGCCTTCGCTCGCCTGCAAACGGTGAAGCATAGGCTGTTTTCGTGGTTTTAGCAACTGGGAGTGCTAACATGTCTGCATACATTTGCGGCGGGTAAAGGGTCCCGGACATCAGGATTGCACCTGAGGTGCCCTTGAACACAGGGCCCGAAACCAAGCCCGGATCTAAGAGGTGCGAGGTGATTTTTCCTTCCTTACCTTTTGCGCTGAAAACGAGGCAAAGCGCCGTAGTCGAGCCAAATTCATTGACGCAACTCAGGATGTGGCCGAGGCGATGGGAGTCAGGTTCCATAGGATCTTCACCCTCGCCAGCGTCAAGGTCGATGTCACATCGGCTAAGAATATCTGCTAGGAGTGGCAATCGATGCTGTCGCTTCACACCGTGACCATCATCGGCTGCTGGCGCAGGTTCTTCGTTCAAGGTTCGCTGTCCAGAGAGACCTTCGTACTCATCACAGGCACGGTGGAACACATCGGTGAAGGCTGCCACTTCAACATGGGATTCGTTTGCATCCCCGGTCAATTCATTGTGCAACCGTCGGAATAAATCTGCAATTTTGACACGTGCAATCTTCATCACTTCGAGGGCCCATGTTGCCAAATCGAGTTCAAGGGCTGTGGAATCCGCACCGCTTTGGTGGTAGATGTTGGTCAGTGTGCCAACATATTCCTCTAATTCCATGGTTGAATTTCGGGAGATTGTTGGTGTGATGACTCGCTCCATCGTCATCCGAATGCGGTCGGGAAGGTTGTGGGCTTCGTCAACGACCAAAATGATGTCTTCAAGGGCGATGCCCATCGCCTCGAGGCTGGAAGTGCGAACGCCTTCATCGAACAAGTGGTTGTAATCGCCAACAAAGATATCGGCGTGATTTGCTGCTTCCCGTGCCGCTTTCCAAGGGCAAGTTTGGGCGATTTGCCCGTCAACCCTGTGTATTTTAGCCAATTCGACCAATTCATCAACGTGCAATGGACTGTCAAGAATTCGCTTGGTGAGTCCGGGCGCTTTGGTAATCCAAGGCTTGCAACTCTTTTCCCGGCGTGCGGTGCTGCACATCATCGAAAACACATGTGGTGATTCCTTGGCAAAAGGTTGCACGCACATGCCAGATTGACCAATCATGTCCACCAAGGTAACGGGGCTTTGGTTGATCCGTCGTTCGTTAATTCTGCGCACTGTATCGACGACGATGCGATGTTGGGATTGTCTTGAAGTGAGGAAAAAGATGCTTTTCTGGCCGGGCGTGAGCGCTGCGACTTCCAAGGCGGCTGCCAGCGCAGCAGCTGTTTTTCCAATTCCAGTCGGTGCAGCGGCAAGATGGTACCCGCCCTTCCGAAGTGCTTCGCGGGATTCACGAATCATATCGATTTGCCCGGGACGGGGTTGTGG
>JAQXFM010000245.1 GCA_029250305.1 Candidatus Poseidoniaceae archaeon
CGAGCGAGTTGAACCCAATGCCTCTCAAAATTTTAGTCACAGGCGGAGCGGGATTCCTTGGCTCTTCGTTGTGCGAAGCACTTCTTGAAGAGGGTCACGAAGTCCTTGCGTTGGATTCACTGTTCAGAGGATCGCTTGCCAACATTGAGCACCTCACACCGCATCCATCATTCCAATTTCAAAACGACGACGTGCGAAATGTTGAGGCATTGGATGCATGCGTAGAGGCCCTCGGTGGCCTCGATCTTGTGTACCACCTCGCAGCGATCAACGGTACGAAGTGGTTTCATGAAGCAGCGCATTCAGTGATCGATGTCAACATAAATGGGACGCTGAGAACTTTGGAACTCGCCATGGCGAACGATGCACGGTATGTGCTCGCCTCCTCGCCAGAAGCCTTTGGAGACGCCGAGGTACAGCCAATTCAGAATGGCAATCCAATGCAATTTAGTGATCCTCAACAGCATCAACGACACTCCTATGGGGCAAGCAAGTACCTTGACGAGGTTGCAGCACAGCATGCTGCTCGGGATGGATTGGATGTTCGAATTGTACGCCCGTTCAACGCCTATGGGCCACGATTGAACGGTGGCGATTACGGGCAAGTCGTTGCGATGTTTTTCGAATCAGTTCTGTCCTCTTCACCGCTTCAAATCCACAATCAAGGCTCCCAAACCCGCTCGTTCACGTACATTGAAGACATCACGAGCGGCTTTCTCAAAGCTGGCTTGATGGACCGCAGTGTGTCGGGTGGCTCCCTTTCTGGTATGGCTTTCAACATTGGGTCGACCGAGGAAGTGAGCATTTTAGAGTTACAGAAACGTATCTTCGAAACTGTCCAAGCTGATGCTTCTTGGAACCAACCACTTCCAACTGTTGAATTTTCTGAGGGCTACCATGGTGATGCAGCAAGGCGCTGGCCCGACACTTCATTGGCGGAGACGCACCTTGAGTGGCGTGCGCTCACTGATTTGGCAAACGGTCTATCGCTCACTTGGGTTGGCCTGCGCTGATGCTCAACGGCGGTAGTGCTTGGCGACTTTCTCGCCCCATTGTGCAGGAGCGGGGGTCAGTCGATCGTGGCCATGCTGGCAGAGAACGTTGAGGCCTTCAGCCGGCATTGTTTCGCTTGTGGTCCACAGGGCTTTGACTCGAAACACGGCCAAGCGAGCTACTGCGTCGGGCAACGGTCGGTCTTCGAGGAATTCTACTTCAATCGCTGCAACTGATTCGTTGATGAGAAGTGGCTCATCGGGATGATGAGTGAATCCGGCCATGTTCCATTCACTCTCATCCTTCGGGAGGGGTGCTGCGGTTTCATCGATGGCTTTCACTGTCTCAAAGTTGGATGGCATCATGTGAAGAATGGCTCGCTTGGTGCTTCGTAAGTTGAGCAGGGTGTCTCGGTACTTCCCTTCACGATTGCAACTGAAGGAGGCGATCAGCAGGGGTGGTCCTGTGGAAACGGCCATGACGGAGGTGTAGGGGGCTAAGTTGAGGTTTCCATCCGCATCTTGGGTAGAGGCAATCACGAGGGGCCGCGGTGAGAGCAAACCTGACAGCCACCCGGCGCGAACCGGATGTTCCATTTCTTCTGCATCCATACGCAGGGCGCCGGTCATGCTTGGTGTTGGAGAAGGTGTGAACCAGGCATCGAGTTTTCCATTGCCCAATTCGGTGATGGCGTGCTCATTGAATTCAATGTAGGATTTCCACGCAGCAGTCTCATCAGATTCGCCTCGGGCTTCTTTTCGGGCAATCGATGCTTCAGCGTAGGCGTTGCACTTTCGCAAATAATCGGCAATGATTCCTTTCTCGTCCATGGTTCATCCTCCTTGAGTTCAACGTCCGCCTTTTTGCTCGTATTCGGCACGAGTCATCAACAATTTGGCTGGGTTGCCTGCCCATACTTCGTTTGCTGGCAGGTCCTTCGTGAGGGTTGAACCTGCAGCAAGGACAGCGTTCTCACCAACCGTGAGGCCCGGTAAGACCGTAGCGCCACCGCCAATAACGGCGTTTGAATCAACTTTCACAGGTGTCCAGTGTTTTGCATTTCGTGATGGAGGGTACTTGTCATTGAGCATGGTTGCATTCGGTCCGACGAAGACCCCGTCGCCGAGGACACACCCGTCAGCGATGTAAGCGCCCCCTTGGATTCGACAACGGTCCCCGAGGGTGACATTTCGACCGATGTGGGCAAGGGCGCCAATGGAACAATTTTCGCCATTCACGAGCCCTTCGCCGATGTGACAGGGGCTCCAAGCCACGCTTTCGAGGGGGAGTGTTTGGCGTTGGTTGTTCGCCATTGGGACACCTTCATTCAATCAAACCGAGTTCGCGCATCAACATCGATACGTGACCCTTAGCCCTTACATTGTATCTGAGCCACTGGAAGGTTCCATCCGGATTGATGACGAACGTCGAGCGCACGCATCCCATGTATTCCCTTCCGTAATTTTTCTTCATTCGCCATGTTCCGAACGACTCATGGAGATCGCCTTCAGTGTCGAGAAGGAGTGGGAAATTGAGTTCCTGCTTTGCGATGAATCGCTCGTGCGATGCTTCCGAATCTTTTGACACGCCGAGCACAACGATGTTCTCTGACTGCAACAACGCCATGTTGTCTCTAAAGTCGCATGCTTGTTTTGTGCAGCCTGGTGTGGAGTCACGAGGATAGAAGTAGACAATGACTGTTTTTCCGTCAGCCATGTACCGTTCAAGTTCATGGAGGGTTCCTGCTGAGTCATGTGCCGAGAACCGTGGGGCTTGTGCTCCATTTTCATGAGTTATTGCTTCGCTCATGGCCGTTCCACACGCCCGTAGTCCAAGAAGGGTTGCTTTGTCCGTGATTTGCGCTATTTTGTGGTCGTATCGGTCGCTTTTCCCTCGCTGCGAGTCTTTAGTAGGCCTTTTATGCGGTTTGGGTGAATACCTATTCATAGTGCTTATAACGCTGGATGGTGACCGATTCTTTCAATAACCGGCAGGTAAACGAGAAGGTATGGTCGCATCGCGTATGTCTCGACGTTCTCGTCGGTACTTCAAGCGTATTCAGCGCGTCTCGACCAAGTTCGATTTGCAGGCCATCGCAAGCGCCATACAAACCGACCTCGACAAGCGCAATGTCTCCTATGACGAAGCACTGACACTTGGGAACCTCATCCAACATCGCTCGGATCAATTGCCAGGTGATACAATCGTCTACGCCATCTCAGACAGGGACGCATACCGTCGAACCCTTGAGTTGTACCTCCGCGATGCGCTGTTAACGCGCACAGAACAACTTCTCCTTTGGGAAGAGCGTCGCCGCTTGGGCATCTCTGAACAGGAACACGACCGACTTCTCCACCAACTCCTCGCCCAGTGGAAGTCCCAAGGCAAGCGAGTCACCATCGATCGTTTCGATAAGCCAGACGGGGGTGGAGCCTCTGCGTAATCCACAACGTGCCTCGACGAAACTCGCTATGGCGCTAATTCTTCTGTTCCTGATTCCAACCGCTACGCCCCTCATCGGCTCGACTGGCGCCGATATATCTGGTCGAGCAGCTCCTGACTTTGGCGTCACCCTCATGACCATGAGCGGCGCTGGTTCAGTCGATCGTGGCGACGGCATCACAATCGAGCCGGCAGAGCATGACATTCGAGTTGTTGTAAAAAACGCTGGCGACGTCGGTGGCCCGGCATCGTTGCAACTTGTCCACAAGGGCTCGCCAACAGCAGGCGAATACATTGTAACCACGATTTCGTTGGGTACCATCCCTGCTCTGACCACATCTAATCCAATCATCATTCCATGGACTGCCACCACAGGCGATGACCAAACTCTCTTTGCTCGTGTCTCGGGCAACGGGGATAGCAATCCTGCCAACAACGAACAACGAAAGGACTTCGATGTCAAAAACAACCACAGTGGCATCTCAGTTTCAGACACAGTCCCGACCCTTGCGCCCGGCGAGACAAGCGTCGGCTTGACACGAACAGTGCAAACCATCAGCGCCTCAGTGCGGAACAACGGCGTGAAGAACATCTCTGCAGTAATGGAGGTCACATTGACCGAGCAATCCAATCCAGCGAACACCTTTGTGTATTACTCAAACACTCAAACCCTTCGTTCTGGTTCGCTCTACGCTCCGGCCAGCCCAGAAGACCTCACCCTCTCCTACGACCCCTCGGCACTTTCGGGCCTTTGGACGCTTGATGCAAAGATTCTCTACAACGGGACCCTTTGGAACGATGCTCCAAGCATTGCCAGCGTCACGGTGCGCCTTTCCAATTACACAGCATCCCTTTCCTCACTTGGCGACCGCTCCATTGAGCCAGGCCAAACTGGAACCCTTACCTTCCTCTTGAAAAACACAGGTGGGGTCCAAGATTCCTTCCAAATTTCTTCGATTACAACCAATCCTACGAACCGTAACTGGGCTTCTACCAGCGCCGTCGGTAGTTCGACTGCAGCCCTCTCGCCAGGCGCTACGACCTCCATTGGCATTCCTGTGACGGTCCCACTCGGGGAAAACCGTTCCAATGCCTCAGCCATCACGCTCACGCTTCTTTCAATTCAAGATGGGTACGAACTTGTCACCACAGCAGTCGTTCAAGCCGGTGAGTCATACATCGCATCAATCGAAATGCCGACAAGCACCACCGAACTCTTGCCTGGTGACAGCAGCACCATTATTGCCAACGTTACCAATGCTGGAAACGTCGGCGCTGAATTTGCATTTGATTGCGGCCTTTCCGTTTCAGCAATCAACTGGGAACTCGACATCCAAGGCCAAGCATGCGATCAATGGTCGACGTTCATCAACAGGTCAGCGACGGTCCAGATCCCAATCAATGTGAAGGTCCCTCCAATCAAGAGCCCACTCGACCCTGGTGAATTCAACCTTGCAGGCCAACCCTTGCAAGTTTGGCTACAAGCCCGTGCAGCAGGCGGCGGAATTCCTACGCAGGCATCTGCGGGCATCGAAGTCCTCCCAACCATTGTTGTTGACCCTGGCTTGCCAACACTCGAACTTGAACTGACTCAAGCAGAGGTCATCGCAGCCCGGAACGGACAGGGGCTCGAAGATGTGCTTGGCCTGAACGTCGAAGTTCGCCACAATTTGTTTGCTGATATCGATGAAACGTTGAGTGCGGACATTGAAGTCAATGAGCTGTCTTTCCTCGCAGCCAACACCGGCGGCTTTTCGGAAGCCACTCGCTGGAGCGCTGTGGTCTCTCCGCCACAACTCACTGGATTGAAGCCAGGCGACACCTCTCCTGCGATTCTAGCTATCCAAGGGCCAGATGACGATTATCCCCTCTCCGGAACATTGACGCTTTCTGTGACCGTAACGCCTACCTTGGGTGGTGTGCATGCTGGAAGCGGTGTCACAGCCAACCCTGTCACACGAAATCTTTCCATCATCGTGCCAACAGTCCTCGGGGCGGAAATTCTTGAAGATGGTCCCGTTGATGTGGAAGTCGGCGTTGAAACCGCCGTCGCCTTCCCATTCGCAAACATCGGGAATGATCTCGCTTCGTTCCGCCTCCGAATCTCTGATGTTCCTGACGACTGGATTGTTCAGTTCAACGGAACCACGGATGTTATCGACAACCTCTCTGCGGATGTCGCTGATTTCCCAGCATCTGGTTCGGCTCACCAAACCATCGTCGAACTGCTCATCGAAACAGACCCATTTGTCCCTGCGAATTCGATTGTTCCGCTGACCATCACCATCGAAGAACGGGATACTGGCGCTTACATCGGCGAGCACATTCTTCCTGTGCGAGTTGGTGAATTGAGAAACGGGACGTTGTTCCCTCTCACCCAGCACATCTCGGTTGACCCCACAGATTACGACGAGTTCAAAACTCTCAAGGTCAAAAACACAGGGAACGCTCCAACTACGTACTATGTTTGGATTGATGACAGTCTCGCCGGTGATGTCATCTTCGAACTCGATTCAAACCCATCGTTGTTGGTGGCTCCGGGCTATGAGGAAATTATCAAGGTGAACGTGATTCCAACAGCCTCAGCAAGTGCTGACCAGGTGTATGAGGCCGTTATTTGGGTCGAAGACGAGACGGGCGCAGTCAACATGTCCGCAACAATTACTGCAAACATCACCAAGAGTTCGGATATTCGAATCGATGCTCCACTCGTGATTGGCGTGACACCAGGCCAAATGACCAACGTCGAATTCAACGTAACGAACATCGGCAACTTAGAGGAATCGATTGTCATCACACCGGCTGTCGAAGGAAATTGGTCGACAGATGTCAACGAAATCGGTATGACTCTCCAGATCAATCAGACCATTACAGGTCAAATTATCGTGAGCGTACCAAGCCTCGGCGGTGAACAATCACTTGCTGATGGTTCGGTCCACAACCTGACGCTCTC
>JAQXFM010000263.1 GCA_029250305.1 Candidatus Poseidoniaceae archaeon
GGCATGACTCACCCCGGAATGCCAATCGTTCTTGCAAACCTATCCAACACGGCAGCACTCGACCCAACCCTCGGTGTTGTCGGAACCAATGGCATCATGTTCCAAACAGTTCCGCTCGCATTCACCTCACCAGTGAACAACGCAGCGACCTGGGCGAAATCTGTGAGCATGAAGTACAACGCTACGATTGAACTCAACAACAATCCAGACTTCGAAACAACCATGCAACTCGCTGTTGACAATGGGATCATCATCAATGGGACGCAATTTGTTCAGTTGAACCTCCGCTCACCAATCAATGGGTCGATGCATGTTCGCCTCATTTACGACTATGTCAAGACTGAAACTCCGATTGCATTGACTGAACTTGTTGACCGGCCTGATGATGGCGGCGGAGCTTTGACCGCAGCATGGAGCCTTGTTCACGATGATGACTTTGCTCGCTACCTCATCTACGTCAACGATGGACCTGTTTGGTCGCTCGAAGGAGGAATCACCACCACATTCCTACAAACTCGAACCATCGACAAAGCCATCTCCCTCCACAGTCGATTGTCAAGCGAAGTCACCACTTCCAACGGCCAACCGCTTGTTGATGGAAACGATTACTACGCTGTTGTGGTCGTTGAATACGACGATGGACGCCTCGGCACCCCTTCACCTATACTTGGACCTGCAACCCCGTCTGACGAAGTGCCGTTGGCACCGATCTGGGCTGACGCAGGCCCTCACGAAGGAGGCGAAGATGGTGATTTGGACGTGGAATGGGCTCGCTGCACAAGCCTCGACCTTCTGCAAACGAACATCTACGCTTCGACCCAACCAATGACGGACGTTCTCGGCCTCACCCCTGAAAGTGAAGTTATGAAGATGGAAGGGAACTCAACCGTACTTTCGCTTTCACCTGGTCAACCGTACTGGCTTGGACTCACCTGTGTTGACGAAGCCGGGCAAGAGGACATCATGAACGCCCTCATCGTCGGACCTTTTGTCCCAACTGGTGGCTTGAATGACAACACAGCCCCTCCAAAGATGGAAAATGTCAACGCCATCGACACACCCGAAGATGACGGTGGACGCATCACTGTTTCATGGGACATCAACCCTGCAGAAGATTGCACATTCTATGCCATCTTCATGAGGGCGGTCGAAGACGGGGAAAATATCCAACCGGACTTTGACGGAACTTCCTCCAGTGTAATTTCTGAAACAGGCTTCACACAAGCGAAAATCATCAACGATTGCGATGAACGTTCGACCTTGGTCACGAGCATCGACGGCGAGGGGCTCCAAAACGGACAAACCTACCTCGTTGGCGTGGTTGCGTACGATGATTGGCTGAACGCAAATCTGGACGATGTGGACCTCGTGCAAGTGACGCCCCTCCGCAATCAGAACGGCCAACCAACACCTCCTGACCGAACCGAGTTTGTTCAAGCCTTCGATCATCCAAATGATGACGGTACCTCCATTGATGTCTTGTGGTCTGTTTCTGATGCTGATGATTTCTCCCACTACACAATTTGGGCAGCCGACCAACCGTTGACCGACCTCTCAGTAGCATGGGCTTTGTTTGGCGATGACCCAACTCGATGTGGTTGCCTGAAAGTCAACAAGCAGTGGGTCGACGAATCATTCAGTCCGCTTGAAGTCACATTAACAACAGCGCTGTACAGTGATTCTAGTGGACTTATGGACCTCACACAAACCACACCACAGCCGATTCAGCCCGATGTGGAACTGTATGTTGTCGTCACCGTTCATGACTTGGCTGGAAACGTGTTCCTCACGGACCTTACACAGGCCACAGTGACACCGATCGACAACGCCCTCGACACCACTGCACCCGACCGCCTTGAAATCTTGAGCCTCACCGACCGGGCGCTCGATGACGGAAGCGCGCTCTTGCTTGACTTTGAGTTGAGTTCCGCAAGTGACGTTGGCTCGTACGAAGTGTATGCCGCAACTTGGTCATTCACAAGCGTAGGACAAGGAACACTCGGTCCAAGCACACCGATTGCAACGCTCGATCGAGCCCCTGAACTCCCGCTCACAATCGACATAGTGGCTGGCGACACTCCGGTGATTCCTGGTCAAGAGATTTGGGCCGTTGTG
>JAQXFM010000264.1 GCA_029250305.1 Candidatus Poseidoniaceae archaeon
CGAGCCTATTTTTTTGTTGAATGCTCGTGCCGGGATTCGAACCCGGGTCGGCGGGATGAAAACCCACTATGATGGACCTAGCTACACCACACGAGCGACAGGCGTTCCACCGACCACCCCTTCATAATGATTCGCTCGTATGTGGTGTGCCGATGTGGTGCTCGAGCGTTGGAATCAGTTGCCTTCAGTGGCTGTGATTTCGAGTCCATTCCACCAGTTCCATGCCCACCAGATTGCACCCACGGCCACAATGAGAAGCACTGCGAACAGGATTTCGTTGTCCAAGAACCACATCATGGCATCGAGTGCTTGCTCGCCATAGATCCCGATAAAGACAGCTTCAAGTCCAAACCTCAGGCCTCGACCAACGAGTCCAGCAGCGAGGAATGATTTCTTTTCCATTTCTCCCATTCCGGCGATCCACCCAAATAACTTGTATGGGATTGGTGAAAAAGCAGCAATGAAAATCCCAAATGTTCCGTATCGCTGTGTCAATGCCTCAATTTTTTGCACATGCGTCTCGGAACCAAAACGTGTGACTAGGGAGCGGCCCCACTTCTGACCGATCCAATACCCAATGAGGGAGCCGAACACGGAGGAAAGGGTGATGACCAACCAAAGGCTAATCACGACTTCGGTTCGCCCAATATCATTGAGCAGCATTGGAATGTATACGACATCGGGTGGCACCGGTTGTATGATGGCTTCTGTAGCGGAGATGACCGCCAGACTTGCAGGGCCGAAGACATCGAAGAGTTCCAAGATGGACTCCTTCCATGACATGGTTGGAACCCTGCGCTCCTTGATATGAAGGTGTGGGTATGCGGTGAGTTCATGGAGTATGTTCACTGGTGGATGGTTGCATGCGAGTCCTTGACACAGCCGCACTGCTCCACTGGCCGGTTGACCAACTGGCTGATGGGGTGTGTGCAATCAGTCAACAAGCCGAATTGGAGAGGGTTTCTCCGCAGCGCTCCCTTCTCGTCCAATCGCTTGATTCAATCGAATGGCGAGATGTTCCTCCCGCGTGGCTTCAAGAAGCAAAAGAAGCGGCTGCGTCGAGTGGTGATTTGCCACGGCTTTCCGATGTCGATGTGGATGTTCTGGCGCTTGCCATCGCCCTTGATGCGACCCTCGTTACTGACGATTACCGGCTACAGAACACCATGCAGGCGCTTCAACGACCAACGAAATCCGTTGGAACAACTGGAGCAAAGCAGGTGTGGCGTTGGGAATTACGATGCACTGGCTGCAGAGCAACAAGTCCAGTACCAGCAAATGTGGACCGTTCAAAGAAAGGCTCTGTGGCTGAATGCGATGTGTGTGGGTCCCCGATGAACGTCAAAAGGGCTCGATGATTCATTCTTCAGATCCTAGGCCTTCGAGGGCTTTGACTTTCTTCTCAATTTCGGAAACTTCCATTCCCGCTGGGTCAATGCCAACTGCCTTCGCCCGTTCGAACAGTCGCTGCTCCGCAGTGCGTCCCCCGGCATCGAGGTCTTCAATCATCTTTGATGGGTCGGCAGCACGGGTTGTATCGGCCAGTCCCTTCTGGAATTCTCCCTTAGAGCGTCCGAGAGCATTCGCCATTTTCGGCAATCGCTCTGCTCCAAACAAAATGAAGAAGACACCGACAAGGACAAACATTTCCAACGGACCCATGCTACCAATCATGACGCTTCCTCAATGTGTGGGTGCAGGCCAAGGGTGTTGAAGGCTTCGGCTTGAGACGGAGGCTCGCATCGGTTCATCCACCCGAGACGGGTGGCAAAAGAGCGATTTCATCCCCATTTGAGGGGTGAACGTCCAAGGGGCAATGCTCGCCGTTAAGGGCAACAATAAGTCCTTTGTCAATCCATGATTCTGCACCAAGATCCAACACTACGTCTTCGATGCTCATTTGGTCCTGGAGTTGGACCTTGTGACTTCGAGACCCAAGAAATTCTGCCAATGGCCCAAATGCGATGACACGAACGCTTCCGTAGCCTTGTCCACCCATGGTTCGGGGTTTCAAGCGGTAGTTTATCAACGCACTCGGTCCTCCTTGAAGCATGAGCGCAGCGATGCAAGCCAATGGTGTTTGGAAACTCTACGCTTCAGGCACCTCCACAGTTGAGGCAGTGCGGGGTGTTAACCTCACATTACAAACGGGTGAGATGGTGGCCATTATGGGTCCCTCTGGGTGTGGGAAAACAACCCTATTGAACGTGTTATCGGGAATCGATGAGCCCACTGCAGGCTCCGTCACGGTCAACAACCAACCGCTTTTTGGCATCACAGACAATGAACGCACCTCAATGCGCTCGAAGTATCTGGGATTCATCTTCCAGGACTTCAATCTGCTTCCAGTGTTGTCCGCAGTTGAGAACGTGGAACTTCCGTTGCTCCTCCTTGGCCATGGGGCTAACGAAGCCCGTAAGAGAGCGCTTGAAGCATTGAAAGACGTCGGTCTGGAAGAGCGAAGTCAACATCGTCCTGCCGAACTTTCTGGCGGGCAGCAACAACGAGTCGCTGTGGCCAGAGCCATCGTTCACCGTCCTTCTGTGATTCTTTGCGACGAGCCAACTGGGAATTTAGACTCCAAAACATCGGCAGAGGTTCTCACGCTTCTCAAGCGACTGAACACAGAACAAGACACCACCTTTCTCATCGTAACCCACGATGCCAACATCGCAGCGCTGTGCGATCGAGTCATCCAGATGGATGATGGACTCATCGTCAACCCAGATGCTCCACATGAGGAGGAATAACCCTGCTCCTTGCCCTTACCGTGTTGCTTGTTCTGACAGCCATTGTGGCTGCCGCAGGTACATGGGGGCTCACTCGTGCGCACAAAATTAGCCTTCTCTGCAGCGTCGGATTGGTGGTGGTACCCGTTGTTGATGCAGCCCTCGCCTTTGGGCTGCTGAGTTGGTGTTCCGTCGAAGGTGCAACACGCTTTGTTGGGTCTTTTTCATTTGGGCTTGTATCGATGATCTTCATTCAACCATTGCTTGTTCCACAACGCCTTGTTGTTTGGCGCATTGCACGTGAAACTGTGTTGCGACGAAAAAGGCAAGCAGCTCTTCTCATGCTTGGATTGGTGATTGCATCTGCAATCATCACTTCCTCGCTCGTGGTGGGTGACTCCCTTGATGCGACCGTTCAATACGAAATCGAAGGAGCATGGGGTGAAACTGACATCACCATCTCCGGGTTGGATTTGTCCACAGGTGAGCGCGTCACCATCTCCGAGGATGTAGCAAATGATGTGTGGTCTCGTGTTCAAGACGACGATGAACTCGACCGAGCGTTGTTAGGCCAACAACAAGGTTTGGTTGCCGGTGTAAGCGTCGAAGGGGAGGTTCGTTCGCTCCCCAGTATTACATGGCTGGCGTTTAACAGCACGATTGATGCTGAGGGGATCTGGCCTGATCTCGGTCTCAACGACGGCCTTAGGTATGCAGATATCGCTGCATCCAACGAGGCAGATAATCCGCTCCATGTCGTCGTGAACGCCATCTTGGCGGAGGAACTTGACCTCGAACAAGGCGATGTCATTGAATTGGGATGGTACATCACCGAAGAAAATCAAAGGCAACGCTCGACGGCGATGGCCAAAGTGCTCAAGGTGGTTCCAAACACTGGTCAAGGCGCTGCTGCGGGGACCTCTGCTCCGGCACTGTTCACCGACTTAGCCACTGCTCAGCGCTTGCAAGGCATGGATGGGGTGCTCAACACCGTGTACTATGCTGTCCGTGATGCATACGATGATGCAGATACAATTCCTGCCATCGTCGAAGGAATTGAAACTCACCTCGATGAAGTGCTTCGCACCGAAGATGTCGGGTTGAACATCGACGAAGATGCTTCAACTGGGGCGCTAACTCTCTCATCTGATCGGGGTCTTGGGCGTTTGTCAGGGCACGATACGGTTGCCTTACGTGACAACCTCACCTCCCTTGGTATTGATTCGATGTTGGAAGTTCTCCAAGTGCCTTTGATCGATGTCGAATTTGAGGATGAACCACTGCTCACCCTTGCGTCCGCTGACATCCACACGCTCGGGGAAGGCGACCGAGCCCTTTGGCATGTCAGCGATTCTGGGTTTGGCTACCAAATTGGTGGTAAAGGAGAGGCTTGGATGTGGCGTGTTTCTGATGGATCGTCTGTTCTCGATTTCACCCTCTCAGAAGATGGCCAGTATGGTCTTGTTGCGCATACGGACGGACTCGTCGTCGGTTCTGAATCTGAACTCGACGAGGAGGCGTGGGCCTCTTACGATTCTTCAGGAACGATGCATGCTGTGGCAACGCACAACGGAGCATGGTGGGCTGTTGAGGCAAATGACTCATCCATTCAACTTCATACCTTCAGTTCGGATTTTTCCGTTCACTCGACGCGGGATTTGGAACTTCCAATCCCTTCCAAAATAGTCGGTATTGAATTGGTGATTGAGGACGGAATTTATGTCGAGGTCGAAGGCCTATTGACCATCGATCGATACGCTTCTACCGAGGTTGAAATCAACGCTCTCTTTGAACCCATCAATGAGGGCGACTGGCCCGCTGATTCATCAAACCAGGGCGTGCCTGCCGAACATGAACGATGCAATGGTGTCGCTTCTTTGGTCCTGTTCACGCCTCCACAGTCATGGTGCACCTATGAAGGGGGTTTGGTTCGCTGGAGTTCAAATTCCGGAGCCATTGAGTCAATCCGTTTGCCGGTCCTCTCAACCGCAGGTGGGTTTGGAACCGTGCCGCAAATGTTGTTGGCATTTGGCGGTGAAAACGCCCCCTTTGCAACCGAAAACGGCACCATCGAAGTGAGCCAACGCCTTCTCGAACTCGATCTTGCGAACACAGATGCGTTTTGGGTCAAGGGATTGATTCCTTACGCCTTCGGTGACGACACAGCATACAGACTGAAACATGCGGGGTATTACTCGGATGTCGAAGGGCTTGAGGGATTGGCAGAACTAGATGCTGTCGTGCTCGGATTGGTAAGCCTCACCGATGCAGAAGAACTCGCATCTGCCGGTGAGAATGAACGCAGCCTGATCGTTTTGACGCCTGCCAACTCCGGTGATGATGCAGAGGCAACGATTCGCTCGTGGCTTGATGAATTGGCTTCGGCAGAGGATCTCAATTTGAACGTCCGACCCGTGAAGGTCGACGCAGCAGCGTTGGCTTCCGAATCGTCTGGTGTGTTAGCTGCCATGTTCCTCGTCTTTGGTTCGTTTACAATCGCTGCAGGAGTGTTGCTTGTGCTCACCATTGTTCTAATGCTGGCAGAAGCAAGGCGGAGCGAATTCGGAACCCTTCGGTCGCTTGGTATGTCTCAATCGGATGCACGTTCTTTGGCTGTAATGGAAGGTGCCATGGTGGCAAGTCTTTCTTGCATTGTTGGTTCTGTGGTTGGGCTGGGTCTTGCTTGGTTCATCAGCATTGGATTCCAAAGCATGTTTTCTTCTGTTGGTTCAGGTCAATTTCTGTTTGAATGGGCTTGGGGCTCAATCTTTGCTGGATGGTCATGGGGCTTCCTCTTGGCCATTGGGACTCTTTGGGGAACAGCCGTGTGGACCGCCCGGACAAACATTGTCGTTGCTCTGCGTGGTGGGAAAGAACCACAATCACAATCCGTGTCGTGGTTGCTCGTGCTTCTGCAAATTCTGTTCTTAGGTGCGGGGCTCCTTTCCTTGGCTATTCTTGCCGTGCTTGGCTTAAGCAGCGGTTTTGCTTACTTCCTTTGGGTCGTGTCTGGGGTTTGTTTGCTCATCGCTTTGGTTCCTTTCTTCACGGTTGAACTCCCTTCAATGTTGAAACAAAGGAACCCTCGCTGGGCTCATCTTCATCGACACGCCGGACGGAACACGTGTGCTTCGCTGGGCTTAGCCCTGCTCGTGTGGACCGTTGGGCTGCACAGCCTCGACCCAATTCGGAAAGGGATGACACCCGACGAACTCTCCTTCATTGTCCTCGGGCTCGTTGAAGTGTTTGCTGGTGTCCTTTTGTTGACGAGTGCTGCGCCAATCCTCGTAGGGCGGTTGGGGAAGTCGAAACGCTTGACCAAGCGATTTGGCCCTGTGCTACCCGTGGCCCTCGCCCACCCGTTGTCTTCACCTGTTCGCACGGCCGTCGTGATGGGCATGTTCTCAATCACCGTCTTTTCAGTGGTTGTACTCAGCGGGTATGCGGAGCAATTCGATAACTACTCCAGTTCCTTTGTCGAGGAAGCAGAAGGCGAGTATGAACTTCTGCTCACGGGGTCGCGTGCTCGTCCGATCGAACTACCTGCTGATCCAGCAGATTGGAATCTGTCACAGGCGACAGCTGATTCCATCGATTCTGTAGCGAGGATTCATCGAAGCCAGGTGTTCCTTGAGAATGCAGAGGGTGACAGGATGCCCTACCTTCTGCGTGGGTTTGACGACAACTTCTCAGAGCACGGTGGATTGCCACTTTACACATGGGATGAAAGCCTAGGTACGACCGAAAAACAGGTGTGGATGACGGTCAGCGACCGTGAGGATTTGGTCATCGTTGATGCCTCCTTTGGACTCGAATCTGTCGCCGATGGGAGTGGGCTTTCAACCCTAAGTTTTTCAATTGGAGAATCAATTTCGCTAATTGATACTTCCAATCCTGGAAATGCCAAAATTGTCAAGGTTGCCGGTTTCATGGAACAGTCCTCATATTTGTTCTCAGCAGGGGTATGGATTGCGGATGAACCCGCCATCGAACAATTTGACGCTCGCCTCACTCGGATGTATGTGAGCGTTGATGATGAGGCGCAAGCAAGCGCCAGTTTCGTTGCCTCAGATGCGCCGATTTCACCGATGGGCAAGAGTTCCGATGTTCGACTTGCCTCACAGGACCTAGCAGAGCAACTGGAACTTGGATTGAACGATGACGGCGTTCAAGTTTCAATCATCGCAGAGGATGTCATGGTCATCCAGTCACTCGTGTTGGCACTGCTGGCCATTTTCGAAGCCTATCTTTCACTTGGATTGATAGTTGGGATTGCAGGGATTGGCGTCGTCACTGTCCGCTCGGTATCAGAACGCACCAAAACAATCGGCATTCTCAGGGCGCTTGGTTATCGGCGAAGCATGGTTATGTCGACCTTTATGATCGAAGTGGTTTGGGTAGCTGTTCTTGGGATGTTGAACGGTGCTGCGATAGCGATTGGCTTCCATCGTGCACTTTACGAGACGTTTTGGAAGGATCAAGGAGCGAGCTTTAGCCTCCCTGTGACCACCATTATTCTCGTGGTTTTTGGTGGTCTTACGCTCGTTTTGGCCGCCACAGCCTATCCAATTCGCAAAGCATCGCTCGTACCACCATCTGCTGCGCTGCGCGAATCATGAGCGGAGTGGAGAAGAAAGGGTCTTTTATTTCAATCCGTTTTACGGATAAAATTCTATTTTCCTCCTAAATTTCGAACTACGGTCTTCCGGTGCATCGAGTTACTGAGAGGTGTTTATCCATCTATCTTGGTGCGCCAAATTGAGAGGAACTTGCAACACTTTTCAAAGCGGTTTTACAAAACATTGCTCCTATAGTATAAATACGACGCATGACGTGCTCAGGAGTACCGAACCATCGGAGGTATAGATATGAATAAAAAAACCCCTATGATTCTCGTTGCAATGTTGTTGCTTAGCCTCATGGCGAGCATCGACATGGCCGAGTTGCAAGAAACCGTTGATGTCGAAGAAACCAGTGCTCGCTCCGGCGCAGATGCTGAAGTCATCGCCATCACAAGCCCGAAAGAAACAACCTGTACAAACGCAGGCTGTCGAAACACATTGAACGCCGGAGAGACAACAAACTTCGAAGCCTACATCCAAAACAGTGGCGATGTTGACATCTCTGAACTCTCCTACACTGTCAGCGTTTTCCTGTCTGACGGTGACGGAAATCCAACACTGCTCGCAAAGGACGCAGCAGGGAACGATCTCCAATGGCAAAACACAGATGTCATCTGTGGAAATGCGAACCTTTGTGATTTCACTTCCTTGGCCCAAGGTAATGTCCTTGGTGGCGGCAAATATATCCTAAGATACGCTGGAAGCCCGATTGAATGGACGCCTATTGTTGGAGACTACATCATCGAAGTTCTCGCTGATACGCCTTCCGATTCGGATGCTGGAAACGACGCACAAACAATTGAAGTGAGCGTTGAAAACTGGTACGATATTCAAGTTGACCTCTCCTGGGACAGCGGCAAGGTAGCAGAATCTGGTGCAGGTGTCAAAGCCTGGACCCTCTCTGTGATCGCAAACGGGTCGGATACCTTTGACCCACGTGGCGTGACCATTCGCCTCAAGGGCAGTGGCGACATTACCGCCCTCCAAGCTGACGACGGCACAGACCTCTATTCAGGTATTGCATTTTACGACTTGGTCGTTGGAACTTCTACCACTGTTGAAACATTCACCAATGTGTCAACCGATCCTCCTACCATCGACACAGGTGTCCGAAACGTACTCTCTTACTTGACTGAGTATACCTATGGTGGCAGTTTGACATTCGATGGCTCCGCTGAGGAAGCCTCCTACGGCCTTACTGCTCAAATGGTGAG
>JAQXFM010000275.1 GCA_029250305.1 Candidatus Poseidoniaceae archaeon
GTCGGATGAGCGATTCTTGTTCTTCTGATTCTTCATCATCGGTGTCATCACTTTCAACGGCTGCATCGTCTTCATGATCTGACTCTTCTTCGTCGAATGCTTCCTCTTCACCGAGAGACTCTTCCCCTTCGTCATCGGAAATCGAATCATCATCCTCATCTTCAAAATCGTCCTCTTCGGCTTCGTCCTCGGATGTTTCCTTTTCGACCTCTTCCTCGGGCGAATCGACTTCTTCAGTGCTGTCCTCTTCGTCACTTTCTTCTTCGTTAGCCGGGACTTCCCCATCTTCGACATCGTCAGAATCTTCTTTCACGAACGAATTTTCAGGCAATGTTTCACCTGTGATGGTGGCGTGGAGTTCATCGAGATCAATTCGACCGTCACCATCGGCGTCGATTGTTTCGATCAGCCGTTCAACTTGGGAAGGCGGTAAATCTGCAAGGTTTAGGCTGAGAAGACCGGTTTTCAATTCATTTGAATCAATTTGCCCATCTCCATCGGTGTCGAATTTTTGGAAGAGCATTGGAATGGTAATCCCTGTGGTGACAAGCCAGTTACGAAGGACATCGACGACGTCATCGGCAATGAAGACCGTCCCGCAGTGGGAACATTTAGTTGAGTCAAGTGGAACCAGTCCGTGACATGCACCACACTCGCCAAGCGCTTCATCAGAGACTCCGGAAAAGGAAATGTTACACTCTGGGCATTGGTCAGAATCCAATGGAATAACGGCTCGACAAGCACCACATTCTCCTGTAGCGACTTCTTCTGTCTTCTCTTCGGTCATGCACACACCTGTTTGCCCGACGACAACAATGGATATAATCATTCATAGTCTTTCAACGGTTACCCATACCAATGGAGGGCCAGTGATGACAGTCGATGAGAGGTTGGTTCTCGAGAAAGGACATCTTTTTAGCAAGGAATTTGAGCATGATGCACAGCTTCTAGAATGGCTTGACCGATACAGCCAATCAAGCGACGAACATCTTGTTTATGTCTCACGCATGCCGCATCGGCGACTTCTCAATCAAATCGATGTGACCAAGATTGAAACATACTGGATGACGCATCGAGCGGGTCAAGCTCACATCTCACCAGATTTAGATCACCTTCACGCCCTGATTCAGTCGCGAATTAACCATCACCACGGTCTTATTGTGATTGAAGGACTCGAGTGGCTTGTTTCACTTCATGGCGAAACCACACTGCTCAACTTCATCAGAACGCTCCGAGACGATGTTCATCGCACTCAGTGGACCCTTCTTCTTCCAGTCGACGTCTTGGCGTTCAACTCCATATGGCTCGCGCGGTTCAAGCGGGAGGCTCCCGAACTCGTCATCCAATCAATGCCGATTGAACCAATACCCACTCCTGTCGAAGAAGAGGCTGAGATTTCATTGCCTTTGGTCGAAGTTACAGAAGAAGGCTTGCCGCAGTTGGTTATGCTCAATCGTTTGCCATCGAATGGATTCACCCGCCCACTCCTCCGAAAACGCATCCTCCAATGGCGACGCATGGGCCTCGATGTCTCTGAAGTTGAACCTGCACTCCACATGGGTGATGAAGATGCATTTGTCTTGTATTCAAAGGTCGAGCAAAAAGTACGGATTGCGGTCGAGCTCGAACGCGCCATTGAACACCACAAGTCGGCTTTCTCTGCGAGTGAACTGACAACATCCAAATTTAGAATCCGTCAATTGACGGGACTGGAAGATATTCGTAAAATGCTTGAATCGATCTAGCGTGGAATTCGCCCTACCTCGGCTTCAATTCTCGCCAACCATGCACCATCGGAAAGTTCGCGTGCAATATCAATGAGTTCCTTGCTTGTGGTTCGATCGCCATCAAGTGGTTTGGCGATGGTTCGAACTCGCTGCTTTAATGCAGCCACATACGGCGATGGCGACAACGGTTCAAATTCAAGGGCTTCGCACGCCACGAACAGTTCACACGCCAAGACTTCTGAAAGGCGCTGTGTGGCCTCCAATAGGTTCCAGGCGGCGGTTGCCCCCATGCTCACATGGTCTTCTTGTCCTGCGGATGTGCTGGTCGAGAAGGCAGCCCTGGGTGTCGCATGGCCATGAAGTTCAGCCAGCGACGCACCTGCTACGTATTGAACAATCATCAATCCTGATTCAAGACCAGAATTTTTGGCTAAAAATGGAGGCAACTCACTGCGTGCTGGATCCAGCATTTGGTCAATCCTTCGTTCCGATATTGACCCAAGTTCAAACAATGCTGCAGCCATTGAATCTGCTGCCAACGCAATAACTTCCCCATGAAAGTTCCCTTGAGAAATCACTTCATGTGGACCTGGATTCTTTGGTTCTGGGAAGATGAGTGGGTTGTCTGTAGCGCTGTTGAGTTCAATATCGAGTGTGTCTGCCATCGACCAGTAACGCTGCAACACTGCGCCGTGAACTTGGGGGGCACATCGGAACGAATAGGCATCTTGGACGCGTTCACAACCAGCATGCGATGAAAGAATTGGTGAGTCTGACATCAAGGCCCGGATTCGCTTTGCCACGAGGTTTTGCCCCGGGTGAGGGCGAGCGTCATGCACCCGAGAATCGGACGGTTGAACGCTTGCCTTTCTTGCTTCCATTGAGGTGCACAAAATGAGGTCTGCTAATGGCAGAAGGGCACTCAATTTCCGTTCAGCGAGGGTCAAAAATGCCAGCATTTGGCTCGTACCATTAATGAGGCTCAAACCATCCTTTGCACGCAATTTTATGCCGATTAAGCCATGTTCTCGCAAGACGCTTGAGGTCGGTACGGGATTGTTGTTGGGATCGAGGACCATGCCTTCCCCAAGCAATGAGAGGGCCATATGAGAGAGTGGGGCTAAATCCCCACTGGCGCCTAAACTTCCAATTCGGGGGACAAATGGCACGATGTCGTTATTGAGAAAGTCAACCAACTGTTTCAATACATCTGGGTGAACACCAGAGTGGCCTTTCACAAGGGAATTAATCCGAACCGCCATCATAGCACGTACAGAGGATCTCGACATGGCATCGCCTAGAGCAGTTGCGTGAGAACGGACTAGGTTTGTCTGAAGTTGAGCCAAATCATCGGGTGAGATTCGCTGATGCACCAACGCGCCAAAGCCTGTGTTGATGCCATAGACAGTCTCACCTCGCGCAAGAATTCCGTCGACAACATTCCGGGCAATCTGAACGTTGACCCATGCATCTTCAGAAATCGACACATCTGCGTTATTGGTTGCAATCCGTTCAACTTCTGCAGGTGAAAGGGTCGAACCATCGAGGTTCACTGTTGGTCGCATCATTGTTCACCATCCGTCAAGGCATTCAAAATAATCTCATCATCTGCGTATTCTGGGAGGGTAATTGAGAGCTTTGGTTCTGCTTCCATGGCTCTTTTGATAGCGAAATTTGCTCCATCATTCCTCGCCCATGCCCGCCGCGCTACGCCATTGTTGACATCCCAATGGAGCATTGATTGAAGGCGTTGTTCACAGGCATCACTTCCGTCAAGGAGCATGCCGAATCCTCCATTCATCACTTGGCCCCATCCGACACCACCGCCGTTGTGGAGGCTTACCCACGTGGCGCCACGAAACGCATCGCCGACAAAGTTCTGAACAGCCATATCCGCAGTCCACATCGAACCATCACGAATGTTTGCCGTTTCTCTGTATGGACTGTCGGTTCCTGATACATCATGGTGGTCTCGACCAAGAACAACCGGTCCTGAAAGTTCACCATCGGCGATTGCCTTGTTCATGGCCGAGGCGATTTTTCTCCGGCCTTCGTCATCTGCGTAAAGAATTCGAGCTTGCGAACCAACAACCATGTTGTTGTCTCCCGCTTCTCGAATCCATCGAATGTTGTCCTTCATTTGTTGCATGATTTCAGGTGGTGCTGTTTCCATCATCGATTCGAGAACTTCTCGTGCAATGCGATCCGTGGTTTCCAAATCCTCTGGCTTTCCAGAGCAACATACCCATCGATACGGCCCGAATCCATAATCAAAGCACATCGGCCCCATGATGTCTTCGACATAACTCGGATACCTGAATGAACCATCTGTGTTCAGTACATCAGCGCCAGCCCTTCCTGCTTCAAGGAGGAATGCATTGCCATAATCCCAGAAGTACATGCCTTGTTCCGAGAGGGTGTTCACTGCGTCAGCATGCCTGCGCAATGTCTTTCGGACTTCATCCGCAAATCGTTCAGGTTCGTCGGATAGCATTGCAGCAGATTCATCATAGGAGAATCCTGCAGGAAAATACCCCCCTTGGAATGGATTGTGAAGGCTTGTCTGATCGGAACCGAGGTCTACACGAACGTTTCGTTCGACAAGGCGCTCCCACAAATCCACAATGTTGCCAATGAATCCGATTGACACGGCCTCCTTTTGGTCTGCAACTTCGACCATCCGGTCAATGGCTCGATCGATGTCATCGGTCACTTCCGATAGCCAACCTTGCTCGTGCCGCTTGTGTGCAGCATGAGCGTTTGATTCTGCTACGATGCACGAGGCACCTGCGATGACGGCCGCTTTCGCCTGTGCGCCTGACATGCCTCCGAGGCCAGAGGTGACAAAAGTCACGCCACCCAACCCTTCGTCTCCTGATAGGCCCAAGTGAGCCCGGGCTGCATTCAGCAATGTGATCGTGGTTCCGTGGACAATTCCTTGTGGTCCGATGTACATGTAAGAGCCTGCTGTCATTTGCCCATACTGTGTTACACCAAGGGCATTGAGGCGCTCGTAATTATCAGGCGTTGATTCGCTTGGAATCATCATACCATTTGTGACGACGACGCGAGGTGCGTTGATGTTTGATGGGAAGAGACCCATTGGATGGCCAGAATACATGACAAGGGTTTGATCGTTTTCCATTTCCGAGAGGTATTTCATCGTCAAGCGGTATTGTGCCCAATTTTGGAAGACGGCGCCATTTCCACCATAGGTGATGAGTTCATGGGGGAATTGTGCGACTGCTGGATCGAGGTTGTTTTGAATCATCAGCATAATGGCTGCGGCCTCAGGGATTTTTGCTGGATAATCATCGATGGGATGGGCCTTCATTTCGTATTCAGTAGGCCGATACCTCCACATCACAATCCGTCCAAATGAATTTAATTCATCAGCAAATTCCTTGGCGAGCAATGCGTGATCTTTTTTGTCAAAATATCGGAGTGCGTTTCGCAAGGCCAGTTGCTTCTCTTTTGGGGTCAAAACCTGCCTGCGTTTTGGTGCATGGTCGACACCCTCGTCAACACCTGGGTGCTGCGGCATGTCATGTGGAATGCCTTCGGCGAGGTGAATCCTCAAACCGTTCATCTCAGCGCCCATGCTAATGCGAAATGTCGCCCATCCTTGAGCGTTCGTATTGTCGTCTACTGCACCGTACCCTTGACTGCGTCCGGGCGCCACAGGGTGAAGAAGAGTCCTGATGCCATCATTATGATTGAAAAGATGATGAAACCTTGCTGGAGGTTGAAGAATTCGTTTTCCAAAAGATAGCCTGCGACTGCGCTCGAGATTGAAAAGGCGATCGACATCATCAGCATGTCCATCGAGAAGACTCGCCCGCGGATTTCATCCTCGACCCATTGTTGCGTGAGAATGGTCGAAAGGACCCAATTGGCACCGCTTGCAGAGTGAGCAAGGACGACCAGCACAACGGTGAGGTAGAGATTGAATCCAAGTGTCCATCCGACGAGGAAATAAAACGCTCCAGAGAGGGACACAAGCAGTCCCACGAGAACAGGCCATCGTTCTTCATCTAAGAAATATCGGCGAGATACAATTGGTCCGATCCCTGTGCCTATTCCGCGGGCGAAAAAGAAGATGCCGAAACCAACGGCCATACCAAACCCATCAATGTCCGAACCGGCTACGAGAAGGAAGACACCTGCTAAACCTCCGCCGGCGACGTTCCAAGAAGACTTTGCAAACACAATCCGGAGCAATCGCTTCTCACCGAAAATTCGCATCCATCCCTTTCGAATGTTCTTGAACGTCGTTGAGAATAAAGGACCTTTCAAGTCCTCTTCAACTGATTGTGGGATGGTGAGTTTCCGCAACAAGATTGCACTGATGGCAAAAGTGAATGCATCGATGATGAATGCTGCATCTGTTCCTTGCAATTCCACGACCACACCCCCAAGCATGGCGCCAGTGCACAATGCCGTGGACCAACTTGCTGCATCCAATGCATTCGCAGTGGCGAGGTCCTTTTCAGGAACGATGTTTGGTAGGGCGGCTCGTTCAGCCGTCACGTACATGCCGTGGAGGATCATCATCGAGCCAGTGAGGACATAAATCCAAACAATGTCTTCTGCGCCTCTGATAAGAAGAAAACTCAACGCCAATATGACTTGGGCCCAGTTTGTCCAAACCATGATGCTCTTGCGGTTGTATCTGTCTGCGAGGAGGCCACCAAAAGGTTGGAACACAGCAAAGCAAAGCATCCGGATGGTGAACAATAAGCCAAGTAAAAATTCAGATTCTGTGTTTTCATAGATGATCAAAAACAGTGCAATGGTGTTGAACCACTCACCGAGCATCGAGATCACTGATGCTGCCCACAACCGCCTGAATGGAGCGTTGGTGCGGAGGAGTTCGACGTACCCAATTTGCTTCATTCTTCTTCAAGCTCCGAATGCAGTGAGGTTTGTGAGTCAATCGATACAATCACCCATTTGGAGGTGGGTGTGTTTGATTCGGCAGCCGTGGAATTGAGCGGTACGAGGCTGTTTGATTCTGGGAAGTAGGTTGCAATGTTTCCTCGCGGAATGTCATAAGCGACAAGTTGCCATTGTGCGGATGTCCTTGTTTCGCCTTCGAAGTGACTGGTCAGTTGTACAACATGACGGTTTTTCCAACCCCGTTCTGCCATGTCACTCGCATTCATCATAACCACCCTGCGGTTTCCGTGAATGCCCCGATAGCGGTCATGAACGTCATAGATGGTCGTGTTGTATTGGTCATGGGATCGAATGGTCATCATGACATACTTGCCATCATCCAATGAGACGTCCGGGAGTGCATGGACTGTAAAGTGGGCCTTGCCATCGTTGGTTGCAAAGCTCCGGCTATCTCTAGGCGGGTTTGGTAAGGCGAAGCCGTTCTCCTGTCGCACACGTACATTATAATCGTCAAAGCCGTGAAGTGACTTTTCCATTAAATCACGAATCCCATCGTAATTTCCAATGAGGGCTTTCCAGTCCAAATGCGGGTTTTTGAGGCTTGCTAAAGCGAGTCGTGCGACGATATCAGGTTCACTCAACAATGTGGGTGAAGCGGGTTTGAGCGAACCAGTGGAGGTGTGAACAACACCCATGGAGTTCTCTACAGTTACAAATTGGTTGCCAGAGGATTGCACATCTCGTTCAGTCCTTCCAAGGCATGGAAGAA
Organism: Candidatus Poseidoniaceae archaeon; assembly: GCA_029250305.1. Taxonomy (GTDB): domain Archaea; phylum Thermoplasmatota; class Poseidoniia; order Poseidoniales; family Poseidoniaceae; genus MGIIa-L1. The sequence goes on from JAQXFM010000275.1 coordinate 7,396, forward strand.
TCAAGGCGGTTTTTCCTGTGACAAGGTGAGAACGATTCAATTTCGTTGAAACTTGAACCGTCAGACCGACGGTGCGCAATCCTTCAGCGGTGGCATTTGTATCGGGGGTGGCGGATAAGAAATTTCCACCCATGCAGAAAAACACGCCAACCTTTCTATCCTTCATGGCCCGGATTGCATTCACGACATCGTAGCCATGCTCGCGGGGCATGGTGAATCCTAACCCTTCTTCCATACGATCGAGGAAGGCATTTGTTGGCGCTTCCCAAATTCCGACGGTGCGGTCCCCTTGGACATTGGAATGGCCACGCACGGGGCAAAAGCCTGCGCCTGGCCTCCCCACATGGCCTCCGAGGAGGAGGAGATTGACGACTTCTTGAATCACTGCTACTCCGTTTGGTTGTTGAGTCAAACCCATGGCCCAACACGCAATGGTTGCTTTGGATTTTCCAAGGATCGTGCCAATCTGCACTATGGTCTCTTTGTCAATGCCAGAATCTCGAACAATGTCTGCCCAATGCGCCTCTTTTGAGGCTGCGACCATGGCTTCATATCCTGTTGTTGATGAAGTGATGAATGCTTCATCCAACCCGCCGTGTTCAAGATGAACCTTGATGAATCCTTTGAACAATGCCGCATCACCACCAATTTTCACTTGGAGGTGATGATCCGAGAGTTGAGTGGTCTTGAGATTGAGTTTCATGTAGTCCTGTGGATGTTTGAAACGTTGCAATCCACTTTCTGGAAGAGGGTTAATGTGAATCACAGTGGAACCCTTGTGCTTCGCATCTCGCAATGCGGTTAACATTCGAGGATGGTTCGTACCAGGATTTTGCCCAATGACAAGAATAACGTTGGCGTGATTGAAATCATCTAATGTGACGGTTCCTTTCCCAATGCCAATGGTTTGGCCGAGGCCTTTGCCGCTTGATTCGTGACACATGTTGGAACAGTCTGGCATGTTGTTTGTGCCTAACGCCCTGACATAGGCCTGGTAAAGGAAGGCTGCTTCATTTGACGTGCGGCCCGAGGTGTAAAACACAGCCTCATCGACAGAGTCCAGGTTGTGAATGGCACGCCCAATCGTCTCAAAGGCTTCATCCCAAGAAATGGGTTGATAGTGACTTTCGCCTTCCTTCAATATCATTGGATGCGCAATTCTTCCTTGCTTGTTGAGCCAATGGTCGGTTTGTTCAGCGAGGGTTTGGATGCTATTTTTGGCAAAGAACGCCGGGTGGACCGTAGCTTTCATTGCTTCATCTGCAACCGCCTTCGCGCCATTTTCACAGAATTCGAACGGGGTACGATGATCGGGGTCGGGCCATGCGCAACCTGGGCAATCAAATCCGGCTTTTTGATTGACCATGGTCAATGTTTTGACCGTTTTCAGGATTCCCATTTTTTTTATCCCATGTTTCATTGAAGACACTGCGGCAGGAATTCCTGCTGCCGAATGCTTAGGTTTCTTCAATCGTAGATTGTGAGGGTCGTCGGGGGTTTCTGCTGAAAACGTCTCCCTCATGACAATGCCTCGAGTGCAACGGGTCGCCTTTGGTTCTCAAGGCTTGTCCTCTAAATCATCGCCTAGAATGCCAATTGCGACGCAACCCGTTTGCTTCACAAAGCTGTAAATCCTCATTCCGAGACTTCGCGCAGCATCTGCAGCAAGTGTCGAGCAAGCGCCCCTGCATGCGAGAGTGCCAATGCCAGCACGAGCCGCTTTTGCCACAATATCCCAGCCGCATCGTCCAGAGAGAAGGAGGATTGCTTCATTTGGGATCCCTTCTGCAAGCAGGGCGAGCCCTATTGATTTGTCAACTGCATTGTGCCGGCCTATATCCTCGGCCACATGTTGAACCTCGCCACCTGTGACGTACAGTGCCGCACCATGCATGCCGCCAGTTTTGGCAAATCCATCTTGCTGAGTGCTCATTTGAATGAATGCCTTGTTGAGTTCGCTCAATGTGACCATGCGGTGTTCGTAACCATATCCCGGCAATCCGTCAATAAGTGAATCCAATCCAGATGAATCACACGCTCCACATGATGATGTGACGATGCGCGTCCGGTCGACATCAGGACTTGACATGCGAATGGCTTGATCATACGTTATGTCGTAGCCACCTGCGAGCGTCGATTTAATCGAGAGAGATGGAGTCCCTTCAATTGTGTAACCCTCGCAGAGGCAATGGCCAATGAACAGAGCATCGAGGTGGGATGGGGTTCCCAGCAGTGTGACAAACGTACCGTTTGCGTCATTGAGGCGGAGAAGGGTTTCTTTTGCGAGGTGGTCGGCCTCGA
>JAQXFM010000287.1 GCA_029250305.1 Candidatus Poseidoniaceae archaeon
GATACGGTGGAGGAAAACTGAGGAGAGGAATATCATGACTGGAAAAGAATACCGAACCATTACTGACGTGAAAGGACCTCTGGTCTTTTTGAACAAAACAGAACCTGTCGCCTTTGGTGAAATCGTTACACTACGACTCTCCAATGGTACCATCAAGAACGGACAAGTGCTCGATACCTCCGATGACATGGTCATCGTCCAAGTGTTCGAAGGCACAGCAAAGATCGACCGACAAGCAGGTGTCACCTTCATGGGCGATGTGTTCAAGCTCCCAGTGAGCGAAGACCTCGTCGGAAGAATTCTCGACGGTGCTGGACGACCTCGTGACGGCGGACCAGAAATCGTCGCTGACGAAAAAGCAGACATCATTGGTGCTGCTATCAACCCGTACAGTCGACAGAGCCCAAACGATTTCATTCAGACCGGTGTCTCTGCAATTGACCTTTGTACGAGCCTCGTCCGTGGACAGAAGTTGCCAATTTTCTCGGCATCTGGTCTCCCACACAACGACATTGCACTGCAAATCGCACGTCAAGCGAAACTCAAGGATTCCGATGAAGATTTCATCGTTGTGTTCTGTGCAATGGGAATCACCGCTGAAGAATACAACTTCTTCCGTTCCGATTTGGAGCGAACCGGTGCACTCGAAAACGCTGTGCTGTTCGTCAACCTAGCAGACGATCCTGCTGTTGAGCGAATCATTACGCCTCGTTTGGCTTTGACCGCAGCAGAATACCTTGCGTTCGAAAAGGACTACCACGTTCTTGTCATCTACACTGACATGACCAACTATTGTGACGCATTGCGACAAATTGGTGCTGCTCGTGAAGAAGTTCCTGGACGACGTGGTTACCCTGGTTACATGTACACAGATTTGGCAATGCTCTACGAGCGTGCTGGAATTGTCAAGGGTAAGAAGGGTTCAATCACCCAATTCCCAATTCTGACCATGCCAGGTGACGATATTACTCACCCAATTCCTGACTTGTCTGGTTACATCACCGAAGGTCAGATTGTTATCTCTCGTGAATTGCACCAACAAGGTATCTATCCACCCATCAACGTTCTTCCTTCGCTTTCCCGTTTGATGGGATCATGCATCGGAGAGAAGACCACCCGTGAAGACCACAAGTCTGTGTCTGACCAGATGTACGCTGCATACGCTCAAGGCCGTGAACTCCGTGGTCTCGTCGCCATTGTCGGTGAAGATGCGCTCAACGAGCGTGACAAGCAATTGCTCGACTTCTCCGGTGTGTTCGAAGACAAGTTCCTTCGCCAAACCCGTGATGAAGACCGATCCATCGAGGAAACCCTCGACCTTTGCTGGACCTTGATGTCGTCAATCGACACAAAGTACCTTGTCCGTCTTGACCAAAAGTGGATTGACAAGTACCATCCAGACAACAAGGCTTGAGCCTGCTAAACCAACTTGGAGGCGACACACATGGCACTTGACATCAAACCAACCCGAAGTGAGTTGATTAAACTCAAGGGGCGCATTAAGCAAACCAGAAACGGGTACAAGTTGTTGAAGATGAAGCGGGACGGTCTGTTCCACGAATTCCGGCAACTTTTGGCAGCGATGATCGAGGCAAAGCGGGATCTGACCGCAACCTACCGGTTGGCTAAGCAACGCATTGATCTTGCAAACGCAATTGAAGGCGGTCTTGCCGTCCGAGCAGCAGCGATTGCAAACACCGGTCATCCAGAAGTTGAGGTTGAACGCCGAAACATCATGGGTGTTGTTGTGCCAAGCGTGAGCGGTACCAACCTCAAGTCCACCTTCAAAGAGCGAGGTGTCGGTTACATCGGTTCTTCGCCATACATCGACGAAGCAGGCGAATCCTTCGGCAACTTGATTGAAAAGATTGTCAAGGCGTCCGAGATGGAAGCAACACTCAAGCGACTGCTTCAAGAAATCGAAGCAACCAAGCGACGTGTCAACGCTTTGGAGTTCAAGGTCATCCCTGAACTCGAGGAAGCACGTGTGTTCATCCAACTTCGACTCGAAGAAATGGAACGTGAAGAGACCTTCCGTCTCAAGCGATTCAAGAACAAGTGATGCACATCATTCGGCACGCTACGCCCGCATGTTTGAAAACCATGAGGGATTCATTGATGGGGGAGGCTTGCCCCCGTTGGGATGAGGGGAGTCAATGAGCAACGAAGCGCAACCCTCTGTTGAACTCCAACCAATGGATGCGCACAAGCAGCTTTGGTCCCAACACGATCTCCTGCAAACCATTTTGCAACGCTTCTTTTCAGTTCACGGTGCCATTGGTGGCACTGTTTTACCAGCTTGGAAAGTCTCTACCAAAGGTGAAGAAGATGCACACAAGCAGCTCGTTCATCTCAATCAACACCTTCAGAAATTAGGATGGATGGGGAAACTGCTCATCGATGAGCCATGGGTTGTTCAAATCCTTCCGATCCCCGAACGACAGTTCCCACATCGCGGTTTCCAACGGATTATGTGGGCCGTCACAGCGTTTACCTTGACACTGGCAGGTGCATATTGGACGAACGGGGCGACGCCTGATGGCGGATGGTTCACAGAATCATCTGCACTCGATGCCCTGCTTGGCTACACGCTTCCAATTCTTGCTTCGATTTTCATTGCCTCGCACATCCAACGCTACATTGCAGGTCGGTATGGTCTCCGTGTCGGGCATATTGTCCCTGTTCCAGAGCCATCGATTGCGCTTTGGAGCCTTGGTGCGTTACCAAAATCGATGCTCATTTGGCCCTTTGGTTTGTTTTTGATTCCGACCCTTCCTCGTATGGATGCCAGACTTTGGCCCGACCGAAAAGCCCTCGGCTGGTCGGCAGTCAGCGTTCCGATCACCTTCGTTACGCTCGGCATGGCTTTCTGGGGCCTCGGATTGTGGTTAACACCAGACTTCGTGGCTGTGACCGCCCAACAAAACATCGCTTATCCGCCGCTGGCCGTTGAACTGTTGGGCGAATTGACGCTGGGTGATGGCTACCAACAACTGTTGGTTTGGGCACATCCATTCGTTCATGTTGGCGCTTTGCTGACTTTCTTTGGCTGCCTGTCGATGTTGCCGATACCAACCTTCCCTGGTGGACGCCTCATGGTCGCACGGGCGGGTCACGGCGAAGCACGAAGCGGCTCCAATCAAATCTTCATTTTCCTTCTTCTGCTTGCCTTTGCATGGATGTTCGATGCTTTCAACGGCCTCAACATTTGGCTTTTGGTGCTGTCAATGGTGGTCCCTCTGCTTTTGTTCATGGGTTCCGACCGGCGCACTCCGATTGTGTTGGATGAACCGAAAGGGCTGGAACTTTCATCGATGAAAAATATGGGCTTGGTCGCTCTTGCCATCGTTTTACTTGCGCTTCCACAACAGATTCCATTTGCCGTGGATGAAGACTGGGACGACGAAGTGTCCTATACGGTGCAAGCCTTTGGTGAAGCTGTGTTGTACAACGGGACATGGAGTGCTGAAGTCAGCATCACTGCGGCAAACCCATCTTCTATTGAGCGCTCTTGGGCTGTCCTAGAGGACCGCTACGATACCGATCTTAACGGATGGACAGCCATTTGGGATTGCGATGGGAGTGATTCAAATTCGATTGATGAAGGCGGTTGTGGCAGTGTTCTTCCACCCAACATGCAAAGCACCGTGGTGTTGAACCTCACATGGTCTGGACAAGGGGATGCGCCCATCGCTGCATCCTTTGGCCTCTTGACCTCATCCCTGTCGATCCTCACCGTAGAAGAAATCACAATTCAGCCCGATTTGGATGTCTTTGTTGCTTCAAAATGGACGTTTGTCGAAGAAGCCGGTGAACTGAAGCGATGCATCGCCATCGGCGGTATTGGAGACGATGCCCTCAACGCTTCGTTACCAAATGCTGTGGATGCTTTCGAGATCGAGGCGAGACTCCATTGGATTGAGGGACAAGACGGCCTGAACACAATATACGACGAACGACCTGACCGATTGTGTATTCGAGGCCTCGACCCCGTCGTACTGCAGGCTTCAACACTCGATGTCGTGCTCATCGATGGCGTTCGCTTCCACGCAGGTTCACCAGACCTGCCGATGACGGCTGTACTTCCACAGGAAGGCTGGACGATTACCTCCGAGGCCACAACTGGATGGGGCTTCGAATTGGGCGCTGGAACAATCATGAGTGCCACAGGCGAGCCTTGCCCTCTCAACGCTACGTTAGCGACACCACTCCCCCCTGCATCTGGAGACTATGTATGGGATTTAGAAGTTCGAGACATTTCAAGCATACCTGCAATCACGAACGGTTCTCAGAATTTGACGCTGCAAATGCCGAATGAAGCACAAGTCATTGTTTGCTCCGATCCTCTCTCTCCGATTCCACGTCTCAACTTCACTGTCGAGGAAGGGCCTGAGGTGGTTCTCATACGCTCAGGGATTGCACACCGAATGTGGTCGAACGTCTGGACGGCCGCAACCAACGGGACATTACTAAATCCTGAAAGTGGCACCTTCAATCTCTATAATCCAAGCAACACAACGGTTGCCGTTCAATTAAATTATGAAGGAAACGGAGCGCAATGGGGCGATGTTTCATCAACTTCGCAACTTCAGCAGGGTGACAATTTCTTCGAATTCACACCCAGTAATTCGACAATGTCAACCATGTGGTTTGAGCATGTTGAAGGCCAGATTGTCGTGCATCTCGGCAGCTACATCTGAGGTGATGGCGTGAAGATAGCAATTTTGGGTGCCGGCTCACTTGGCTCCCTCCTTGCAGGTTTCCTAGCAGATGATTCTCAAACGGAACTCATGGTTCATGCAAAAGGTGATCATGGCGCGATGATGGTCGCCAAAGGACTCAAAATTATCGGAGAAGCAGAAGTGCACATTGATGCAAATCAAGCCCTGTTCACCCTTGACGAAATCGGTCTGCCAGAACAACTCTATGGTACGATGGATGCGATTTTATTGACAGGGAAATCGAAATCCATTTCATCGCTGTCTTCTCTTGCTCAACGCCTGCTTCGCCCAAATGGAATCGCAGTGTGCCTGAGCAACGGACTGGGGCACGCCGAAACGCTTGTCGATGCGTTAGGACCTCACAGGGTCATCTGTGGCACCACCACCTATGGCGCATGGCGGCCTGAACCAGGAACTATTCATTTTGCCGGCCGAGGCACCATTATGTTTGGTCGTCTCCAAGACGGACCATCCCAAGTGGATGTTCAACCACTTTTGGAGGCCTTCACTCGTTCTGGTTTGTCGTGTCAATGGTCGGAACACGGCCCGGCTGAGGTTTGGATGAAGGTGTTGTTGAACATCGCCATCAATCCAATTGCAGCCCTTTCGGGTGTGAAGAACGGTGAACTCTTACAACCATCTCTGTTCAGTGCAGCGCTTGAAACAATGCTGGAAGGCGCACGAATTGCACGGCAAGAGCGGGTTCACTTGCCAGATGATCTGGCCCTTGAGCGACGTTTGCAAGAGGTACTTCAGGCCACTTCTGAAAATCATTGCAGCATGCTTCAGGATGTACGGGCAGGTCGAGGTACAGAGATCGCATATCTCAACCAAGCCGTCGTGGAGCGCGGTGAACGAATTGGCGTGCGTGCTCCAATGAATCAAATGTTGAGCGCTATGGTTGAAGCGCTTACGCCTTCTTCAAATCAGCATTGAAATGAAGCCCCTTGTTTTCGTTTCGGGCAAGAGAATCCTCGATGACAAGTTGACCTGCCAAGGTCATGTTCCTCAATTCTACGATTTCTCTCGATGGCACCGCTTGTTTCCATATGATGTCCACCTCTTCAGAAAGCAGGGCTAAGCGGCGTTGGGCTCGGTGAAGACGATCAAATCGCTTGACAATGCCAACTTCTTGTGACATGGTTGCCCTGAGCGCAGCCCGGTCGTTGATCACAGGGGCGTGTTCAACCAAATCGCTGAGTCCGTCTGCCCGCCACCGTGGGAGTTCCCTTTGTTCGGCCGGTGGATTGGTTTCAATGATGTGATCTGCTGCTCGGGCAGCATACACGACAGCCTCAAGCAAACTGTTGGAGGCAAGTCGGTTTGCTCCGTGCATTCCGGTGCATGCGACTTCACCAATCGCGTACAAGCCTCGAATAAATTCTCCAGATTCACGTGCATGCGGTCTTCCGATGGAATCGACATCGAGTCCACCGACCACATAGTGCGCAGCAGGTGCAACGGGAAGAGGGTCGCGACCGAGATGCAAACCATGACGCTCGAGCCTCTCTTGGATGGTAGGAAAGTGATTGAGGAGGTGTTCTCTATCCAAGTGTGATGTCACCAGGTAGACGTTCTCTGATCCAGTTTGCTTCATGTTTTGATCAATCGCTCGAGCCACGATGTCCCTCGTCGCCATGGATCCAAGAGGCGAGTGCTCAAGGGTGAATGAGAATGGACTTGGGGATGGCATTTGTGCGCCACTGTTGGCTGCCTTCTGACATTCCTTCTCCCATTTTGATAGTCCTGCTTGGTCGAGGATGACGCCCCCTTCGCCTCGTACTGCCTCGGTGATCAGGAATGGGCGGTCGTCCTTTCGCGCAAGTGCAGTTGGATGGAATTGTATGAAGGCCATGTCCTTGACGGCCGCTCCCGCACGGTATGCCATGGCAAGTCCATCGCCTGTAGCAACCGTTGGATTTGTTGTTGTAGCCCATAATTGGCCAACGCCTCCAGTCGCAAGGAAAATGATGTCAGCACCAAATGTAAGTACTTCTTGACTTACTTGGTCAAGGCACCATACGCCTGAAACCCCTTCCGCAGGATGGCCATGGTTCGTTTGAATTAAATCGATGGCGAGGGTGTTCGGTTTGATGGTGATGTTTGGATGGTTTGCAGCGCCCTCAGAAAGGGCTCGTTCAATTTCCTTTCCAGTTGCGTCTTTGGCGTGGAGGATCCTCCGAGTCGAGTGGCCGCCCTCTTTCACAAGGTTGAATGAACCATCTTCATCTGTTTCAAATCTCACGCCGATTGTAAGCAAATCTTGAATCCGCTCTGAGGCTTCTTCGATAATATTGCGGACCACGCGTTCGTCGCACAACCCATCTCCGCTTTCCAACGTGTCTCTGATATGAGATTCCAAACCAATGCCGTCAGTCTTGTCCAAAATGGCAGCAATGCCGCCCTGAGCCCAGTTGGTGGATGAATCCGTGGGCTGTTGCTTTGTGATGACCGTGACTGTGTGGCCTGCATCTCCCAAGCGGAGCGCCGCAAAAAGACCAGCAATTCCACTTCCGACAATCGCAACATGCGCCAAAACGACCACCCCAGTGCTTGATGCTAATTCGCCGATACATTTCACCTCATCGCAAGGCGATATCACTATGGCCGTCGCCCAACTACGCAGGCCATGGCGAGTGTGCGTGTCTTCATCGGGCAACTCATCGCACTCACCATCGTTGTCGTGGTGACTGCAAACGCACAGTTTGGTGCTCTTGCGCCAAAAATGATTGAAGGCGCTGGCAATGAGAAATACGACATGTCACGAATGAGCGAACCAGACTGTGCGCCAATGTTCGATCGTCTTGAGGAGCTGATCGCCGACGGAAGTGAAACTAATTGCCTTGTTCCAGCAGGGGAATGGACTGGAATGGATTTCTTCATGATGGGTCCATCATTGTTCATCCTCCTCTCAGGACGAATTAAATTCGCACGGGTCGGTGTAAAGAAAGATCGCTTTTACAAAACGGCCTTTGCAGCAGGTGTCGTCCTCTTTGCCATTGCTGTTCTTGACCGTTTAGGCGTCCTGCCGACACAGGTGAATTCTACAGGCTTGGCTGCTCTAATTCCGTTGGCAATCGCACCATGGGTTGTCCAAATTCTGTTTGCCTTTATCGGTTGCCTCTTGATGATGGGGCCAAAGTACTGGGAGGCTGAAGCAATCACTCAAGCAGGAGAATCCATTAGCAGGCGCAGAGAAGCTGCTCACCAATTTAGGACGAAATTCGGTTCAGTTGTTACGCCATTGCACGCACGAGCGGGGTCCAATCAACGGATCAACCGCTCACGGATTCTTCAGAAGGATTCCCGCCTCCACATGAAGAGGGGTGCGTCAAAAGGCGTCAAAGTCTATGCCACGTGTCCCTTTTGCTCTGGCGGGGGTTGTGGAAAATGCAACCACAAAGGAACCCTCTGATGAATGTGATTTTATCAATGAATGTAAGGGGTTTGGCTTCTGAAAAGAGGTTGTTAAAACCGCTACACTGGGGGCATATCTCTCGCATTCTTTAAGACCCTTCGCGAACGGGTGTCGCGGATAAGGTCGGGGATTTAATTCTCGATTACGAGGGAATGGGATGTATCTCAAAGCGTTAGAAGTTTCGAATTTCAAGTCATTCAAGGGTGAACTCACCATCCCTATGGACCGTGGGTTCACCGCAATTACTGGGCCAAATGGCTCTGGGAAATCGAACTGTGGCGACGCCATTCAGTTCGTTCTGGGGCCCCGTTCAAACAAGGTGATACGGGCCCAGAATGCGAAGGATTTGATTTTCAATGGTGGTAAAAACAACAAACCTGCAAGGGCTTGCGAAGTCACTTTGGTTTTTGCCAATCCCTTGCTGACCAGTGGGCGTCGTCGATTGCCAATCGATCAAGAAGAAGTTCGCATGACCCGCGCAGTCCGGCTCACAAAGAGCAACAACACCGTCACAGACTACCTTCTTGACGGAGAAGACAGCAGTCAGAAAACCTTCCATCGGCTGCTAAGTGCTGCGAATGCCCGTCCTGACGGCTACAATATTGTGCTGCAAGGCGATGTAACCCGACTCGCTAAGATGACTGCTAAAGAACGCCGAAAGGTGCTCGATGGCGTTGCAGGTGTCACTTCCTATGATGATGAAATCAGAAAGGCAGAGAAGCAACGAACAATGGTAGAAGGCTACATTGAACGCATTGGTTTGCTCGAAGACGAACAAAAAGCACGCCTCAAAGACTTGACCAAAGAAAAGAATTTGGCGCTCAAAGTCACCGATTTGGTTGAAGAATTGAAGGTCGCACGACGTCTTTCAGCCCAGGCCAAATATGCAAGCCAACAGGCAGAGCGCCAGTACCAAATTAACGAGCGAGTTCGTATTGAAGCGGAGGCTGCTGAACTCATTGAGGAAGTCAAAGAAGGCGACAAAGGTCTGCTTTCCCTTGATGATCAAATCGGCACACTGCAAAAGCAAATCGAAGACCTCCTTGGCGGGGACAACAACGGCTTGATGAGCGCCATCAACGAACTCCAAATTAGAATTGCAACCAATCAAGATCGAATTGATGAATCCGATGAAAAGGATGCAGAAGATGCGGGTGAGTTGGAATTACTCGGGGATGCATTGACTGCTTCAGAGGCGGACTTAGAGGCGTTTGTAGAGGGTTTGAAGTCAGCCAACGCAGACCTTGTATCAGCCCTTGAAGCGCTTGAAGAAGCTAAGAAAGAAGAGGAAGAGGTCCGTCAAGCACTCGAAACATCGGGTACTGCGAGCGCAGAACTTTCTCGTGGACTCGCTTTGGCGACGGAAGCTGCTGAAAAGGCTCAGGAGAACCTCGTTGCAGCGCAAACTGAGGTCAACCGTGTCGCCACCCAAGCAGAGATGCTCGGTGAGCAATTGAGCGACGTGCAAGAGGCTGCAGAATCGGCTCGCCTCGCCCTTGCTGAATCGGAACACGAAGGCCAAGAACTCAAGGCGAACGCTCCAGATCAAGATCGAAGCAAATTGGCTGAAAACCTCCACCAAGCTCAACGAGCGGAAACCCGCCTTGTCGAAGAATCTCAGGCGGTTGAAACCCGCCTTCGTGAGACGGAACGCAAGTTGTCATCGGCGAAGGCCGAGATGGAAAACCGTGCGGGTGCTCGAGGTATGGCAGGTGGCGCAGCGGCCGTTCTGGCCGCTCGTGACCGAGGCGAACTTACTGGTATCATCGGAACTGTGGCTGAATTGTGTGAGCCACGTGACGCTTCACACACCGATGCACTCGCAACGGCGATTGGCGGCGGTATGACCTCTGTGGTCGTGGACAATGACGAAGTGGCAGCAAGAGCCATTCAGTGGTTGTCACAAAACAAGGCTGGCCGAGCGACCTTCCTCCCACTCAACAAACTCAACAACACTCGTCCAGCAGGCCGGGCGACCATCATCTCACGAAAGCCTGGCGTCATCGGTTTTGCGAATGAATTGCTTGATTACGACCCACGCATTGACATCGCCATTCGCTTTGTTCTCCGGAACACACTCATCGTGGACAGCCTCGCAACAGCGCGTGCTAACATGGGTGGCGTGCGTTTGGTGACGCTCCGAGGCGACGTCACCGAGGCTGGTGGTGCAATGGTTGGTGGTGCGAAGCGTAAGATGACCACTTCCTTTGGCGGCAACATCCAAGGGGCCAATGAAGTTCAAAAACTCGCTGGTGATGTCGAACGCTACCGCTTGATGGCAGCAACTGTCAACGGTGCACTTGTTGAGGCTCGAAGGCAACAGGCCGAGATTCGCTCGAGCATCAACGACCTCTCTAACAACGACCATTCAGTGAATCTTTCTGAATGGAAAGCAACCCATAAGCAAGCAAAATCCAATCACACGACGGCCTTAGGCGCTGTTGGCGCTGCTGAGAAGCGATTGTCAGATTTGGAAACTGAAGGTTCGAATCACCTTCGAGCGCTTGACCGTGCTCAAGCATCGCTTGCTCAAGCCAATCAGGCTCGTAAGGAAGCGCAAACAGCGCTTGAAGACGCCAGTCCAGTTCATCTGAAAGATCGCCTCCACGCCACCGAGGTAAAGCGAGTCGAAGCAGAGGGTCTCAAGGGCCGGGCAGAAGCATCACTTTCCAGTGATACAGGTCACCGCGCTTTGCTTGATTCAACAATTCAAGATTACAAGAAGCGCATTGACGGAATCAAGACGGCGGCCATCGCTCGCAGCGAGAAACTTGACGAAATGCAATCACAGGTTGCAACCGACCGTGTAGCCCTCGCTGAGAAAGAGGCTGAGCGGCGTGAATTTTTGGAAGAAAACCAAGGACTTGAAGATGAACGTGTGGAACTCATTGAGGAACGCAGTGCTCTCAAAGCGGCCCTCCAACACAAGGTACAGGAATCACAATCGAGGAAGTCAATGAGCATCGAAATTGGCCGAGCATTGGCCCAGAAAGAGATCACAATTACGCAAACACTCCAAGACATGACAGAACAAGGTTACTCCCCTGCTGAGGATGGCGTTAACCTTCCAAGTGTTGGTGACGCAGAGCGCAAGGAAAGAAACTTGCAGCGCAGGCTTGATGACCACGGACCAGTCAACATGCTGGCGATTGAACAGTTTGATGCGTGTGAGGCTCGCCTTGACGCAATGAAGGATGACTTCAAAACCCTCCAGAGCCGACGGAAGCACCTGCTTGATGTTACTGAGAAACTTGAGGCACAACGAAAAGAACGCTTGTTGAATGTACTTGAAAAAGTCAACGAGAATTTCAAGGTTGCTTACAAGTCGCTCAGCGATGGTGGCCGAGGTGAACTGTTCCTTGAAAACAAGGATGAGCCATTCAAGGGCGGTCTCGAATTGTGGGCCCAACCAAGGGGCAAGTCTGCAAAGGTGACTCGACATCAACTGTCGGGTGGTGAACAATCCATGGCTGCGCTCGCATTGATTTTCGCAATTCAAGATTACGACCCAAGCCCATTCTACTACTTTGATGAAGTCGATCAAAACCTCGACGGATACAACGCAGAACGCATCGCAATGATGTGCCGAGAACGCAGCAAGCGAGCGCAATTCATCATGGTCACGTTGCGAAAGGTTTCCCTTCGACTTGCTGACCATCACATTGGTATTACGCACGGTGGCGATGGTTGCAGCCGACGCATCGTCGACTTTGATCGTGAGCGTGCGATTGCTCTTGGTGAGCGTGCGCTTGCAGAAGCGGAGAAAGACAATGAAAAGAATCATTCACGTATCGAGGAAGCGCGTGCAGCCGAGCATGAAATGCCGGAAGTTCCTGACGCCTTACCTGCTCCAGGGAGCCTTGGTGGACTGCTCCCACACATGACTGATTCTGATGAAAGCGAACCTTCACTCGCCGCCCTTTCAGAGCGATCTGCAGAAATGACGGAGGACATTGAAGCATACCAAGAGGTTGCCCAAGCTGTCCGTGAAGTCGATCAACAAGATGCTATAGAATCGAAGACAGAAGACGAGGAAGAACTCGTTTGAGGTGGTATGATGTCCGGTCAACAAGCAGCACTCGACAAGTGGTTCCTTCGCCAAGATGTGATGGATCAACTTCTTGCCTCTGGCGAGGCATCGGTCGATGCAACACAATTTGCTGATCGAATCCTTGCCATCGCAGAAACAGAAGAGGCAGAACATCAAACGCTTGTCGATCCATTCGACCGCTCGGTGGCTTTGGTGCTTTCTTTGGTTCGAGAGGAAGAACTCGATCCTTGGAACGTCGACCTTTCGAGTTTCCTGAAGGTGTTCACCCTTCGAGTAAAAAATGAGGCTTCTGCGCTTGACTTACCTGCTTGCGGTCGCCTCATCCGTCTCTCTTGGG
>JAQXFM010000295.1 GCA_029250305.1 Candidatus Poseidoniaceae archaeon
GTGTCGTTCGAGGACCTTGGCGGGGCGATGACGCATGGCAGCAAATCAGGCGTCTCACATTTCACCGCAAACGACGACGAAGGTGCTATTCTGCTTGCTCGTGAACTCACCGACCTCCTGCCGCAAAACAACCTTGAGCGGCCTCCCGACAAGAAAACTTCAGATTCCATCGACCGTTCGTGTGACGCACTTGACAGCATCATCCCAGATGTCGCTACCAAACCTTACGATGTCCTTGATGTCATCAGTGAAATCCTCGATGATGGAGCGTTTTTGGAAGTTCAAGCCGATTGGGCCCAAAACATCGTCATCGGATTTGGACACCTTGGCACTCACACTGTTGGTGTGGTGGCAAACCAGCCAAAAGTTCTGGCCGGTTGTCTCGACATCGATGCCAGTGACAAAGCAGCAAGGTTCGTTCGCTTCTGTGATGCGTTCAATATTCCAATCATCACCCTTGAGGATGTTCCAGGGTTCTTACCGGGCACCAATCAAGAGTGGGGTGGCATCATTCGTCACGGTGCGAAACTTCTCTACGCTTTTGCCGAAGCGACCGTGCCAAAGTTGACGGTGATTTTGCGCAAGGCCTACGGTGGAGCGTATGATGTGATGTCTTCTAAGCACATCCGTGGGGATTACAACGTAGCGTGGCCAACCGGTGAATTAGCCGTTATGGGCGCTGATGGCGCCGTCGAAATTATTCACAAGCGTCGGATTGCTCACGCTCGAAATGCCGAGCAAGAGCGAGCCCGCCTCACGGAAGACTTCAATGAGAAATTTGCAAATCCGTACAAGGCCGCAGCCCTTGGTTACCTTGACGATGTCATCGAACCAAATGAGACGCGCCGCCGCCTCGCTCGAGCCCTCGAGATGCTTCTCGACAAGGAAGAGTTGCGACCTGCCCGAAAGCACGGGAACATCCCACTTTGAGGTTTTATTATGAGCGCAACTGATTCTGCTACCCTTCGCATGGCTGCCATTGCTGCTGTGATTGCTGAGGTGACTCAGCAAGGCGACGATGTGTCTCAAGCAGCGCGCAAACCCGGTTTGGCATGGTCACAGGATCATCGAAG
Organism: Candidatus Poseidoniaceae archaeon; assembly: GCA_029250305.1. Classification (GTDB taxonomy): domain Archaea; phylum Thermoplasmatota; class Poseidoniia; order Poseidoniales; family Poseidoniaceae; genus MGIIa-L1. Next base: position 1,074 of record JAQXFM010000295.1, read on the forward strand.
GATGAACACTGGGCAATCAAGCCTCATGCATCAACGAGCAAGCCGCTCACCCTGGAAGTGAATGAATGTCAGAAACAAGAAAAGTCGTCGTCGACGGTGTTGAATTCGAAGTTGAACTCGAGGGTGAAGGCACATCTTGGTCCGCTACTGTTGAGGGTCAGACGTTCCAGATTGAAATCCCAGACGCTGCACCTGTGTCGAAGAAGAAGCGCTCGGGTGGTGGCAAGAAGAAGAAGTCCGGGACCGTTTCTGCTAATATTCCTGGCAAGGTGGTCACCGTTGAAGTTAACGAAGGCGACGAAGTGGTTGAGGGTCAAGTGATCTTGATTCTCGAAGCAATGAAAATGCAGAATGAAATTCAAGCACCTGTCTCAGGAACCGTGGTCTCTGTTCAATGCGAAGAGGGGCAAGCGATTGAAGCGAACATCCCCCTTGTTGTGATTGAGCCGGTCGCTGAACCTGACAGTGAGTAACGCCCATTTGATGCGTTCAAATGATGTTCGTCGCGCCGGTCATGTACGACCATTAAAGAGGTGTCAGTGTTTGTCTTTGTGTATGGGCGGAGCGGCAGTGTGTGATTTTCCTGGGTGTGGAGAAGAGGGAACGATTGTTTCTCGACTCTCGCCTGAAGGCTACCTCGTTGCAACAGGAAAGAAAGCCTACTCATTCAGGGAAGCATACCGACGTTTCCATTATTGCACCAACCATCACGATGAATTGATGGGTGGCGTTTGGTCGAGGGTTCGTAAACCAGAAGCCAAGCAAGATGGGCACGTTGCACCAACGGCCATCTGAGGCCCTTCGGCGAGATGCTGATAAGCAGGCAAGCACTGGCTAAACCATGAACACCGACATCGGCCATGCTCGAAAGAAAATCTCGGCAGGCATTCTAGCGCTTCTATTGGCCCTGGTATCAGTTACATTAACGGCTCCAATGGCATCTGCCGTTGGCGTAAATCAAAACGATTTAGGCTCCGCCATGGACCTTCCAGACAATTCAACTTCAATCAACAGCAGCCAAGCCGTGATGAACATGAATGGTTATGCTCCAATGGCTTCAGGGGCATTGTACGGTGAATTAGATGTCGGAGATGATGAAGATTGGTTCGCAATGACGCTGAATGCCAATGAAGGCGTCGCGCTCCAAATAGCATACAATACGACGTACACATCATCAAACGGATCAACCTATACCAACGACTTCGAGTTGTGGGTGTATGATTCTTCGATGAGCATTATCGAATATTCCATTGGCAACAACCCCGAGCTCGTCTCAACCAACGCCTCGTTTAGCCCCCATGGTGGCACGGTTTACTTCAAGATCGTCCGCTATGATGGCTATGGCAGCTACACTCTTGACTACTGGTTGTTCTCCACTGGTTCTTCCGGCGGTGGCGGTGGTGGGAATGGGACTGCTCCACCAAGCAACTGCGCTGGAAACGGGACCCTTGCCTCAGATATCCTCGAACCCAACGATTCGACGGCAACAGCCACAATGGCTTCTGGCCTCCCACTTTCATGCACGGGTCTCTCGATTGATTCCACGACAGATGTCGATTTCTTCGAAATCAATTTGCTTGCAGGCGTCACCTATTATGTCAACGTGACCTTCACTGGTACAAATGGTGACATCGACCTTGGATGGGACGATGCATCTGGGTCTTACATTGACTCCTCAACCAGCACTGGAAGCCTTGAATCAATGAGCTACACCTCATTTACAAATCAAACCTCATACGTTGATGTTTATGGGTACACTGGAGCAACCAATGTCTACTCGATTGAGATCACAACGGATTTGCCAGGCGGTGGTCAATCCTTTGAGACGGTTTCAGTTGAAGCAACGACGTTGACAAATGCGACCATTGAGGTTGATGGCATCACTTCCGGAATGAATTATACACTCATGCTCACACCAATTCAGTACTTCCTGAACGGTAGCTTCACCCAAGGAACAACGACCTCGATGAACTTCACGGCCAATGGAACCACTTACGCTGCGAACAGCACGCTCGCTTCTCCAATCATGGTCGAGTCAGAATACTGCATGGATGTGGAATTGATGGATGCAGCAGGAACCATCTCCTACGATTTCGATTGTACCCTCATCGAAGTTCTACAATCGACAGCGCTCTCTTCGACCACAGGTTCCCACAGCGCCACAAACTTGACGCTCAACACTGATTACACGTTGTGGTGGTTCGTCTTTGAAGAAGTCCAATTCACCAACAACTACTCTGTGAGCAACGATGTCGATGCCGCTCTCGCCGCTTCAATCGTCGACGAAGCAACCGTGAACTTCACTTCCACTGCTACCTCTGAAAGTTGGTCCGTCAACTGGAGCGGTATCACGACCATGAACGATCACGTTTTGATCGGCATCCTGTACGAGCCTACTTCTGTCTTGGATTTAGACAACAACTCTGGTTACATTGGCTTCCATGATGATTTGTTCGTTCCACAACTTCCAACGATGTTGATTGATTCGTATTCCACCAGCCCGACTGCTTCGACCAACAACGTCGATGTGAAAGGCGCTGATTTGGTGACGGGTGATGATTACATCTACACCGTTCGAGTGACCGACGCTTCAGGTGCCAATGTTGCAACAACAGGGCTGCTCAACTTCACGGCCACCGCCCAGAACATGAGCCAACCAACCTTTACCTACACCACACCCACTTTGACGGGTACCTATTGTGCAGAGGTTTTGCTCTACTCTGATGCCTATGTGCAACTCATTGGCGACAGTTCATGCTTCAACCTCGAATTTGATGACGACAATGATGGTGTCGTAAACGAAGACGATCTCTGCCCGAACACAGCCATCGGTTCCCTTGTCGACTTCGATGGCTGCGCACTGTCGCAGAAGGACAGTGACAACGATGGTTACAACGACTCAGTGGATGCATTCCCTACTGATGCAAGTCAGTATTCCGACATGGATGGTGACGGCTATGGAGACAACCCGAACGGAAATTACCCAGATGCGTTCCCAACCGACAGTTCACAATGGGAGGATGCTGATGGCGATGGCTACGGTGACAACCCACTTGGCAACAACTCCGACGCATTCCCATTCGATCCGACTCAATGGTCCGACGCAGATGGTGACGGCTATGGTGATGCTTCATCCGGTAACAACCCAGATGCCTACCCAACAGACGCCAGCCAGTGGGTTGACGCAGATGGCGATGGCTACGGTGACAACCCAACGGGTACCAACGGGGATCAATTCCCGAACGATGCCTCTCAATGGGCCGACGCTGATGGCGATGGCTTTGGTGACAATCCAGCTGGAACACAACCCGACGCCTTCCCAAGCGATGCCACACAATGGGCAGATGCAGATGGTGATGGCTATGGTGACAACACAGGTGGGAACAACGCCGATGCATTCCCCAACGACGCATCCCAATGGTCCGACCAAGATGGTGATGGCTTTGGTGACAACCAAGCAGGAACCACCCCTGACGCTTTCCCAACCGACGGCACACAGTGGTCAGATGCAGACGGTGACGGCTATGGTGACAACCCAACAGGAAACGCAGCAGATGCTTTCCCTGCAGATGCCACTCAATGGGCTGACGCTGACAATGATGGGTATGGCGACAACGCCATGGGCAACGACGGGGATCAATGCTTGAACACTCCAGCGGGTCAATCCGTGGATGAGAATGGCTGCGCTGCTTCTCAGAAAGACGACGACCTTGACGGCGTTAACAACGCTCAAGACGCTTGCCCAGCAACGCCTGCTGGCGAAACAGTCGATCCATCGGGTTGCTCTGGTTCTCAAGAAGATACAGACAACGACGGTGTGATGGATTTGTTCGACTTGTGCCCTCTCACACCGCTTGGTGCAAGCATCGACGCAGCAGGATGCGCTGATTCACAACTTGACAGCGATAATGATGACATCACGAACAATCTGGATGATTGCCCAACAACATCACCGGGTCTCCCAGTGAACGGTCAAGGATGTGCAGCAGACGAGCGAGACGCAGACATGGATGGCGTCATGGATGCAGATGACTTCTGCGACATGACTCCTTCGACCGAAGATGCGGACGACACAGGTTGTTCTGATTCTCAGCGAGACGATGACAACGACGGCATCAACAACAACCTCGACGATTGCCCGAACACAGACCTTGCTTCAACAGCAGATATCACGGGCTGCTCACTCGATCAGTACGACGATGACGCTGACCTCATCGACAACACGGTCGACCTCTGTCCGGCAACGCCTGCTGGCGAACAAGTCAACCCAGACGGTTGTTCAACGACTCAAACGGACCAGGACGGAGACGGCATCAAGGATGCGTACGATCTCTGCCGAGACACAGCAGTCGGACACGGTTCCGACCTGGATGGATGTTCAGAATATCAAAATGATGACGACAACGATGGAGTGTACAACATCGCTGACCGTTGTAAGGGCACGGATGAGAATCAAACCGTGATCAACGACGAAGGATGCGCCATCAACCAACTTGATACGGATGGCGACGGGGTGAACGACGAAATGGACGATTTCATCTTCGACGCAAACGAAACCCTCGATTCAGATGGTGACGGCGTCGCAGACCGCTACGACGATGCACCCTTCGATGCTTCCCGTTCCGAGGCTCTGCCAGAGGAAGGCGGCGGTGGCCTCATGTACGCTGTCTTGGC
>JAQXFM010000031.1 GCA_029250305.1 Candidatus Poseidoniaceae archaeon
GCGTAGTTCCATGTGGTGTTGACGCGCTCAATACGCAGAACAGCATCCACTGACAAATTCCGTACACGATCCATGTCCTCACCAGGTTCAGAGAGTGTTGTGAGGTTCCTCAAATTCTCCAATTCAAACATGATTCCAGCGCCCACGATTGCATCTTCGAGGCTTGGGTCTAATTCGTTTGATTGGACGACAATTGAGAGTTCCAATGCGTCGAGTTCAGCGGCTTCGGATTCCAAGAGGACTGGAAAGAGAATGAACAGCAACGGGAACATCAGCAATGGAATGACGATGATGGCCATGATGGTCCGCCAATCACGAACAAACTCGATGACTTCCTTCTTAGCAATCGCTCGAACACGAAACATGGCGACTTTACTCATCGTTGTCCACCTCGTTCATGGTGACTTGCGGCGGCTTCGGTGTGAAGAAAGAACGCCACCAGCCTGTGAAGCGACCTTCTTTTCCATCTTCTTCGGTACGTGGTCGAGCGGTGTCTTTCGTGAGCGCCACATACGCTTCTTCCAGCGTTGTGCTGTCTGTGGATTCTAGCAACGCCTCTGGAGAACCATCTGCTCGAATTTCCCCGTTGTGCACAATGACGATTCGATCGCACACCTGCTGTGCTTCAGAGAGTTGGTGGGTTGAGTAAACAATCGTACCCCCTTCGTTTTTCAATTGCTCAACGAGGTGTCTGACGGTCCGTGCGCTCGTGATGTCGAGTCCAGCCGTTGGTTCGTCCAGCAACAAAATTGACGGGCCATGTGCCAATGCACGAAGCAACGCAGTCTTTTGTCGCATGCCGCGACTAAAGCCCTTGGTGTGACGGCCAAGGCTGTCCAACATGTCGAGATGTTCTGCGAATTTGGCGGTTCTCGCCCATGCGTCCTTGTCTGAGATTCCATGCATTCTCGAATGGTATCGAATGTTTTCCCAAGCAGTGAGCCTCGAATACAATCCAGTTGATTCAGGGACCACTCCGAGTGATTGTCGCATCTTGTCGACTGGTTGCCCATCAGGCAACGATACATTCCCGGAAGTGGGAATGTACACGCCTGCCATGAGTCGTAAGAGCGTGGTTTTTCCCGCACCATTGCTACCGACAAGACCGACGACCTCGCCTGAGCGTATTTCGAGGTTGATTTGATCAAGGGCCACAAGGTCGCCAAAAGATTTCGATACATTCGAGATCGAGAGCAGGGGTTCCATTAGCGCACACCTCACGAGGCTCGGCCAGATTCAACTGCTGAGTTCAAACCTGGATGTTTTTCTTCGATTCTGCACGCCCGGGCAAGTTGTTGTTTGAGTTGCCCGAATATTTCCCTTTGTGGCACGCCCATTTCGACCAAGTTGCCGATCATGTTGAAGGCGCCTTGGATTGCACCTGCATCAAGATACGCATCGTTCGAGATTTCGCCTGTGGAACGCAAGACTTCCAATCGACTTGCGATGAACTCAGCCTCTAATCTGACACGCGGCCCATCCACATGAGGAAGGGCGATGAGTGTATCAACACAGGTTCGCATGGTAATCACCTTGTCAAGGACGACTATGAGGGTTCCCCTTTCAGGCTATGCGAATGGGCTCAGTGGTTCGATTCCGTCAATTCAACAAGAACGCCACCAGTTGATTTGGGGTGGACGAACGCGATGCGCTTTCCACCGGCACCGAGTCGTGGCGTTTCATCAATCATGACAATTCCGTTTGCCATTAAGTGACCAATCAGTCCTTGCAAATCGCTAACTCGAAAGCAAACCTGTTGAACACCCGGACCTCGCTTGTTGAGAAATTTCCCAATCGGCGTGTTTGGTCCAGTTGGTTCCAATAATTCGATCATTGGTGGATGGTCATGTTCTCCTTGGATTGGTGATGTGGAGAAAAACCGAGTTGTGACACCTTGATCTTCCACCGTTTCATCATTGGCTGCCATTTCCAAGCCAATCAAGTTCCAGAATAGACTCGCTTCGTCGAGGTTGTTCGTTGCGATTCCTATGTGGTCGATATGTATTGGCCCGAAACTCATGCTCTCACCTCAGAAACCACTTGGTGCCATCCACGTGCCAAAGACATCCTTCAATGCCTGCATAATTTCGCCAAGAGTGCAGCCGGCCTTCACAGCATCAAGCACATGAGGGAACAGATTGTCTTCACTCTCTGCTACTCGCTTAATCGTTTTCAAGATTGTAGCACACGCTTCGCTGTCTCGGTTTTGGCGGAGGTATTCCAGTTTTCTACACTGAGATTCCCCAACGGTTGGATCAAGTTTCAGAACTTCAGGTTTCGAATCTTCATCCATGACACCATGGTTCACGCCGACAATTTTCCGCTTGCCGCTTTCAACATCGTTGAGATGTGAATAGGCGGCGTTGTGAATTTCACGTTGTTGCCAACCTTGTTCAATTGCTTTCATGGCTCCACCCAATGCCTCAATCGCCTGAATTTGTTCAAGGGCATCATCGTGAATTCTCTTGGTGAGTTGTTCCACATGGAACGAGCCGCCCAATGGATCCACCACATCGGCAGCACCGCTTTCCTCCGCGATAATTTGCTGAGTTCTAAGCGCCACTGTTGCCGATTTTTCTGTTGGAAGACCAAGTGCTTCGTCGTATGAATTCGTGTGCAAACTTTGAGTGCCACCGCAGACAGCCGCCAACGCCTGAATCGTCACCCGTGCTACGTTGTTGAGAGGCTGTTGTGCAGTTAAACTGACGCCTGCCACCTGTGTATGGAACCGGAGCATAGCAGATTTAGGATTGCCAGGTTGATATCGTTCATTGATTAACTCATACCAAAGCTGCCGTGCTGCTCGGAACTTCGATGCCTCTTCGAAGAAGTCATTGTGGCAATTGAAGAAGAACGACAATCGTGGGCCAAAGGTGTCAATGTCAAGGCCTGATTGAATGGCAGCGTCGACATATTCTAGTGCATTTGCGAGGGTAAATGCAACTTCTTGGACTGCTGTTGACCCTGCTTCACGAATGTGGTAACCTGAGATTGAAATCGTGTTCCATCTGGGGACCTGTGCCGCACAGTATTCGAAGATGTCAGTGATCAGCCGCATGCTCTGCTGTGGTGGGAAAATATAGGTGCCACGGGCAATGTATTCCTTGAGAATGTCATTTTGGATTGTTCCAAGGACCTGGTCGGAACGAATGCCTTGTTCTTCTGCGACGGCGATGTACATGGCGAGCAGCACCATCGCTGGCGCATTGATTGTCATTGAGGTGCTTACTTTGTCGAGTGGGATTCCATTCAGCAACTCACGCATGTCGTCAAGTTGCGATATTGAAACTCCAACCTTGCCAACTTCTCCATATGACATCTCATCATCTGCATCCAGACCTAGTTGGGTCGGCAGGTCGAAGGCCACTGAAAGTCCCTTCTGTCCACGTTCGAGAAGGAGTTTGAACCGTTCATTGGTTGCTGAAGCGCTGGAAAATCCAGCATATTGTCGCATGGTCCACAGGCGAGACCGGTACATCGTCGAATGAATGCCGCGCGTGTACGGAGGCGATCCGGCATGACCAATGGAACGGAGATCGACACCGGATTCTGCTGCGGATTCCGGGGTGCTCTCCAAAGGTAAATCGAGACCACTCAGTGTGTTCCACTCGTCCTTACGCAGAGTGACCATACCCTGTCCAAGAGGAGGGACTTCATCAACACTCGCTTCGATCAGTGGTGGTGACCATCTGGTCCGTGAACGTGGCCGTGCGCCAGCTCTTCCTCAGATGCCGCTCGTAGTTCCACAATTTCCACTGAGAATGTCAAGGACTGACCAGCAAGTGCATGGTTGAAGTCTGCAGTGACGGTATCGTCGGTCAAACTTGTGATTGTAAATGGAGAGGGGCCATGTGGCATTTGTGCAACGAGCTGCATTCCTGTTTCGAGGGTTGCTTCTTGTTCAAGTTGTGCGAATTGCTCACGAGGAATTTCCATCACTGCATCATTATCTCGGTCGCCGTATGCTCGGTCTGATGATAAGGTGAATTCTCTGGTTTCGCCGATCTTGGCTCCCATGATTTCTTCTTCAAAACCTGGAATCATTTGCTTGTGACCAACCAAGAACGTCAATGGCTCGCGTCCTTCGCTGCTGTCAAAAACTTCGCCGTTTTCAGGCAATGTTCCTTTGTAATGTACGCTTGCTACCATGTTGTTGCTGACTGTATTTTCTGTCATAGTCTCACCTTCGTGTTGTCATTTTATTGACCAAATCCCGGAGTTTTTGGGCAATGTTTTCTGGGAGAATCTCTTCGAGAACCTTCTGATCGATGAATTCAATCGATTCCACCACACCGATGCGTTCTCCCTTGGCCCATATTTGGCCAAGTACATTGGAACGGTGTTCTTCCGGAATGGAGGGGTTGTCAAGGAGATCTCGTGCAGCGTACTTGTATTCAAGGTACTTCTGCCTGTTGAGTTTCTTCTCTTGCTTTTGTCGTCCGCCGCCTTTCTTATCGTGGCGTCGTCGTTTTCTTCGGTGTTCTGACTTGGCCTTCGCAACCGTTGCTTGAACGGTTTTGAACACGTCTTTGGATTGAACCGTTGGTGCTGCAGGGGTTGCTTCTTCAGAAGCAGCTTGTGGAACTGCGGCTGGGGCAGCGATCATCGCTGGTGCCTCAATAGTTGTCGTTTCGGCAGCAACAGGTTCTGCGACGGCTTCGACTGCTTGCTTTGCTTTGGATTTTGCATTTTGTCGTGAAATCTCAGACTTTCTGCGGAGTTCAGCCAATCGATCCTCATTGGAAACTTGTGGCTTAGGGGGTGCCGCCTTAGCAACTGAGTTTGTGATGGTGGGGGATAGTTTTGGTTGTGCCACAGCCGGCGCTGAGGTGGATTTTCCAGCAGGTCCGCCCTGGTTCTTCATCCGCTCCATTGCCTCTTTCTGCTTCTTCGCCAACTCAGTCATTCCTGTGTTGGCCTGGGGTTGGTTTGGAGCAGGGCGTGGTGGAGCAGCGCGTCGTTCGACGCTTTTCCGTTCAGTTTGGCGCTTATTGCGTTGAGCGGAAGCATTTGGAGCGAACGGATTGAAGGGTTCGTCCCTCTTTTTTCTCCCGCTCCGGTCGCTAATGTGTAAGGCCCCCAACCCAATGCCGCTTGTGACCGTATAAAAACAATGAGTGTGATGATGGATCCTCAAACGGTCCATGTGACGGGTGTTTGGTCGGTTCGGAGGTATTGATCCACTGCACTTTCCTCAAAGGAAGTGACCCTGCCATGATTGAGTTCGATATGACCCAGTAAAGCAATCATTGACCCATTATCGATGCAGTACATCCGAGGGGGAGCATGTGATGTGGCCTCTCGTTCACCAGCCATAAGGGTGCACATCTCTCTCAAACGGGTGTTGCAAGCCACGCCACCGCCAAGGAGGAGTTCGGATTTTCCGGTGTGGGCGAGGGCTCGTTCAGCGATTTCGACACACGCTGCGAACGCGTGTTCTTGAAGCGACCAACAAACTGCACCTAATTCTGCTCCATTGTCCAAGAGACGCTGGGCGGCTGTCATGACACCTGAGAAGGCAAGATCCATGCCGCGAACGGCGAAGGGCAACTCTAATCCATCGAGGCTAGCGCCCGGATTGTTACCGAGCCATTCTGCTGCTTTCTTCTCAATCACTGGACCTCCCGGGAAGGGGATACCTTGTACCCGCGCAAATTTGTCCAACATGTTTCCAATACCGATGTCGAGTGTTTCCCCAAGCACACGGTACCGACCATCGAGGTGTGCAATGACCTGAGTATTACCGCCTGATACATAGAGAAGAATAGGGTCGTGGCAACCGCATTGTTGTCGCCCGATTTCGATGTGAGCCACACAATGATTGACGCCAATTAATGGGACATCCAATCGGCTTGAGATACCTCGCGCAATGGCCGCACCAACACGAAGACATGGTCCGAGCCCTGGTCCTTGTGAATATGCGACAGCAGAAATGTTTGCAGATGTGAGTTGGTTTGCCTCAAGCAAGGACGAAAACAAACGTGCAGCTGCATCCTTGTGGTGATCTGCTGCTTCACGCGGGTGAATACCACCTTCATCCGGACGCACGGTCGCAGAACTTGCTGCCACTGGGGTGCCATTTCCATCAACCAGACCAAACGATAGCGTATGGGCGGTAGATTCGATCCCCACTGTCCAACCGTTTGGCATGTTCTGCCCACAGAGCCATTGTTCTTCAACCCTCAGCCACTCCGACACACCATGCGGACCGTCTTGCTTGATTTGGGACCACTCGCTCACCTCGCTGGTGAAGGGGCTCTCATCGGGACTCGCATGTCCGATAATGAATCTCTGACAAGTGCCGCTGGCAAGGGAATTGTTGTAATTAATGGCGTAATAGAATCTATTCAAGAATCATCTGACCTCGAAGAAGAATATGGTTCCGAAGCAAAGCATTCAGATGAACTTCGTGTGGTTTCACTTGACGGTCACGCCGTCATCCCAGGACTTGTCGATGGACACAACCACCTCATTTGGGCTGGCGATCGATCAAACGAGCTGACCCTCAAACAGCAAGGAATATCATATCAAGGGATTGCTGCAATGGGCGGGGGCATTCAGCACACAGTTCACCAAACGGAACAGGCCAGGGATGAACAATTGCTTCAGCTCGGTTACCAACGCATGCGCAGCGCGCTCCTCCATGGCACCACTCACATGGAGACAAAAAGTGGATATGGTCTCAGTACAACGAGCGAACTCACCTTGCTCCGTGTCGCTCATCAACTCAGTCAAATGAGTCATTTACCGAGTATGGAATTGACGTGGTTGGGGGCCCATGACACACCTAAAGGTATGACACGAACTGCCTATGTCGAAGAGATCCTTTCAGACCAATTACCATCCGTCATCGAACAAGGCTATGCCCAAGCCGCCGATGTATTCTGTGAGCCAGGATGGTTCACTCTTGAAGAGACTGAAGAAATTTTGGTATCGGCTCAGAATGGCGGCCTCACACAACGGATGCACATTGACGAATTCACCAATGGCGGAGGAGGCGAACTGGCTGCCGATCTAAAGGTCGTGACAGCAGACCATTCTCATTACACACCGGATGAAACGCGAATGAAGATGGAAACGGCTGGCGTGAACACCGGATTTTTACCGGGCACACCATACACGATGGGGGCAGCGTGGCCATCATTTAATCAAGCCATCACGGATGAGTATCGTTGGTCAATCGCCACGGACTTCAATCCGAATTGCAATATTTTGAGTTTACCTTTCATTGGATCTTTATTGGTTCACCGCAACAAAGTCGACCCATTGGCAACGTTAGTGGCAGCATCGCGAAATCCATCTGAGACGACACCTCACCCGAGTGGTTTAATTCACGGTCGCATTGAAGAGGGAGCCGTTGCAAATTTGAACGTCTTGAACGGAGTCCAATGGGAATCATGGTGCAACCAACCCGGCACGTCCCCGTTTAAGGCAACCATGCTAAATGGCAAATTACACTATCATTGAATTATTAAGATTGACTTCCTGTAAAGTGTTTAAATTAGAGACGTTGTGAAAGGTATGAGTTCGGAAATCAAGAAGGTCTTCGTTGAAACTGTTGTTTGTGCTGGCGCACCAGGAAAAGAAGCTCGATTTATGCGAATGCTTGAATCACGCCAGACATACAAGCGCCGGCAAGATGGTTGCCTTGCTGCGTGGACTGGAACATCCATCGATGGTGCAGGAATGGTGTTGGTCCAATCGGTCTTTGTCGACAACAATGCTTGGAAGAGAATTTCTGATGAAGTTATGAAAGCCCTTGACTCGAAAGATGGGGGTTTGGAATCAGTTTTGGCAGGCCCACCACTGGTTGGTATGTTTGAAATCGATCCTGAGAAACTTCGGTTGCCTTAATCACCCAAATATCCCAAATCCCCGTACCCCTTTGTGTCGCATAATGTATGTTATACGACAATGGCGGAAATTGGCTCGCCTGAAAAAATACCCACTTCGTCTCGAATGCTTCGCAGTGTGCCGTTTTTACCGATTGCTTTCCTCG
>JAQXFM010000298.1 GCA_029250305.1 Candidatus Poseidoniaceae archaeon
CTGAGAACTTACCCTCATGGTGGAGTTGGACGATGGTTTGCTTCACAGTTGAAGCACGTGCAGGTTTTGCCATGGCAACAGTGGCCAAGCGGGATCGTGCTTCGTTGGTGAGAAGGGTGCGCATGGCTGCGTCAAGTTGTGCGGCTTCCATGTGCGCTTGCTGAGCCTTCACTTCAGCATCGGCTTGTTGGCTGGCTTGGGCCTCGAGTTGTTGTTGGAGCGCAACGCGTCGTTGTTCACGAAGCATGGTCAGTTCATCATCGTGTGATGTCGACATGCTGGCCACCCTCTTCACGTCCTCTTCAGTACTTTGCGAGTCCTGGGAATTGCTCTTCCGCAGCTGGGCGGCATTCGTGAGCAACGGAGTCAATCATCTTCTGGCCAGCAGCGGTAATGCGTCGTCCGGCGTAGAGTTGAACAGGTCCCTCTTCGGTGTCCACAGTTCGTGTTGGCACTTTTTCGACGAGACCAGATGCTTCGAGTTGTTGAAGCGCTGTGCGGATGATGTGGCGTGAAGCGACACCTGGCGTGTTAGGAGCGGCGCCGTTGTCCTTGCGTCCTCCGTAGGCTTGGGAGAGTTGGGTCACGCCGATTGGACCCTCGCGGGCAAGCTTGCGCATGAGTGCAGCGGATCGTAGGAACCACCAGTTTTCTTGGCTTGGAGGTCGCTCACGGGAGACGCCAGTCTTAACAAATTCAGCCCAATCTGGCGTTTCAACAGCCTTTTCGGTAGCAAGACGCGCAGCAAGTGCGGGGTTCAGGAGTTCTGCGGGGATATCATAGAGAGTCGTCATGACACTACACCAAGCAATTTGCCGACCTTACGCCCCTATATGAAGAGAGCGGGTCATCTCCGAACGGGGAGGACGAGCACTGTAGCGATTTCTTGCAGTGATTAACCCAGCAGACAAGGGTTCATCAAGGGCTCGGCCGTCGCCAAACTGATGAGAAAAGCCTTGGCTCAGAATCCCAATTTGTTGAGAACCCTCCTCGGGCTCTCATTCACGTTGATTTTCATGCTTTCATACGCCGTTTACGGGGCAACTGTTTCGCCGTCATACTACCTCTACGAAACCGATGCAACTGTCACCGTCCATGATGACATCGAACCAGTTCGAATTTATCAGGACGACCAAAACACCACCACATGGACATGGTCAATTCCAGCAAGTGGTCTAAATTTAACGTGGGTGAATCTCACTGCTGTGGAACTCTCCGACAATGCTGAAGTCCGGCTCATCAACTCAGCGGGCTTATACAGCCATCCATTGTTGGGACTCTCGAGTGCGGACGGTTTTAGTTGCAGCGAAGATTGTTTCCTCAATTCAACCCACACAGTCCTCGCTGAAGATGGAGGAGAAGTCACCATTAACGCACTCACCAGTACAGATCCCGCCCGTCGCTCAAATGGGACGGTTTATGCAAAAACCACAGATGGGGCCATCGACAAAGCCCGCAACGCCATTGAATACACTCACTCGCCATCCCTCGTGCGCATTGAAATTGTCGAAACCGGTAATCGGACAACAGCCCCGACGACAACCATCACAACCGTCAACGAAGCCTTTGCTTCGCTCGAACCTTTCTCCGTTGATACAGCCACCGAATTCATGTGGGCTTTGGCTGCAGTGGTTGGTTGCTTCTCAATGGTCCTCGTCCCATCATTCACCGTCTATTTTGCCGCAAATGCGAAGGAAAAGAGGGACGCTGTTCGCTTGGCAAACTCCGAAAAGCAAGTTGAAGAGGCGCTCAATCCCACCGAAGAGACCGCTTGATGCACGCCAGTTTCCTCATATATGTTGAAGCGCTGTAGCGACACGAGCGCCATGAAAAGTCGACCCGCAATTGTGTTGGTTCTTTTGTTTCTGTTCGCATCGCTTTCACCACTGGTAGAACTCGAATCAACACACGAAGGTATGCTTGCACCGAGCGCTCGTGCAACAGGCGTGGACTTGACCGTCAATGATGTAAGTTTTTCATACACCTCGAGTACTGACGAAGCCCGCTATCGAATGTTCTCCTCGAACCACCCAATACCATTGTTCAATCGACCCGCAGAATTGTATGTCGTTGACACCGTTGTGGATGTGCCGATTTATGTCGAACTTACCGTAGAAAATCTTGGAACAAATCCGTCGGGTACCATCGATGTTCAATTGAAGATCCTCCACGATGAATACCAGCAGTTCGAAATGGTCAATGTAACGCAGCAAATGACTTCACTCAACGGCGGCAGTTCGAACAGCATAGGTTTCACGGTGACGCCCACGTATGCTGGCAACCATTCACTGCAAGCCGTGGCCACCTCCACGGTCCTCGATGACCAACCACTAAACAACCAATACAATCGTCATTTCACTGTCGCTTCTCATTACTTCAACTGTGATGATCTGTCCCTGTGGACCACCACAAATGAATGGGGAACGAACACCGATACATCCCTCTCTGAAGGGAGCGCGTGCCATGTTGGAAATGGGGAGGCATCAACATATGGGGCATCGACCACTAGCCTCCTCGAAACACCAACCATCGACATGTCAGACGCTGTGAACGCCCCTACCAAAACCAACGGTGTATCGTTTTTCTACACCGGAAGTTCACAGCAAGGCGATGAAATGAAGTTTTCAATCAAAAACGGAGTGTCTGGACAAATTTCTGAACTTGGAACATTGAGTGGGACCATCGACCAAGCATTCATCGATGGTGCATCATGGCAGACCTTTTCGGTGACCAGTCAAGGTTCGACCTCACCCCTCGTACCTGCATCAGCAAGTGGATTTTCATCTGCTACGACCTTCCAGTTCGTCTTTACATCCAATTCCATCGACAACGATATCGGTTTTTGGCTTGATGACATCGTCATCGTCTATGATCAAAAGGTGAAAGCCAAAGAATATGCAATTTCCTCTGCAGGAGTTTCGACAAACGGAGCATTGCCTGGTGATTGGGGCAGCGTCGGAATAGCGCTGACCAATGAAGGAAACATTTCGGATTATGTCATGCCGGCTGTTGAGAGTTTGCCAGCTGATTGGGATGTTTATTTTGCCCACGATTCTGGCGTTTCGATCAACACGCAAACCGGCGTGCTTCTTGCACCTGGTGAAACAAAAATCATCCACATGAAATTGATGCCCGATGAAAACGCAACAACAGGCTTCAATCAACTCACGTTCACAGCGACCTCAAGCCAGTACCAATCTGTGAATACGACCCTCCCCGTCCAGTTCCAGGTCTTACCAGACCGAGAACCATTGATCATACAACCTGAAGAGCGCCCCTCTTGCCCACCAGGGTACACGTGCCCCTTCGAGGTTGAAATTCAAAACATCGGTGATGCAACCGATGTCTTTGATCTCGGCATCAATCAGTTAGCACTCCCTTCAGGATGGGGTGTTCAATTTTCTTGGGCGCAAGCAACGTCCATTCTTGTTCGACCCGATCAGCCCGTCCTTGTCGGGTTGAGCATGACCGTGCCGCTTGGTGCGACCCCCGATACGGTGGTATCGTTCTCGCTCCAGGCCACATCGCAAAACAACACTGAAAAGTTCCATTCGCTCGACATTGACATCGCAGCTTCGATGATCAGCGAAGCCTATGTTGGCATGACCACATCCCAAGCATCGAACGATTGGCACATTGAAGCTGGCGAAGCGAAAATCGTAACCTTCACGATTTGGAACAATGCGTCTCGACAAGACATCTTTTCGATGACTGTTGAATATGAACCCAAAGGAATGTGGATTATCGAGCAGCCCTCTCGACCTGACGCGGTGATCAACCCCGGCGGCACGACCACGTTCACGACGATCGTTACGGCCCCTGAAAACGCCCAGGCAGGCGAGCAAGCACCCGCACTCACCCCAAAAATTACTTCCGAACGGAGCGGCATGAGCATTGAAGGCGATCCCTTCGAAAGCATCAAAGTCAGCACAATACGAAACATTGGGGTTTCACTTGTCGATGCACCAGATAAATTGAGGCCAGGTGCTTACAACAAACTTGTGTTCGATGTGGTGAACAATGGAAATGGCCCGGTATCCGCTTTGCTGGGCGCTGAAAGCCTTCCTTCGTCGTGGTCCATCCACTATCGCGTGGACGGAGCAAACATCACTGGACCAATTGCATTGGACTCACCTCAAGAAGGAACGAACAACATCACCGTGGAGGGATACATCTACCTTCCATCTGATGAAAGCGCTAGTGTGATTCACTCCCTTACCTTCATTGCAAGCGACGCTGTGGGCGAAGATGACATTGATGCCTCAGACAACTCTGTATCGATTGATACGATCACGGCCTCCGTCCGTATTCCTTCCCTCGAAGGATCGAGTGCATCGACCTATGCCATGGTTGGAACGACCGTCAGCGTCCAAGCAAACCTCACGAACATAGGCAACGCAATGGATGATGGTATCATCGTCCGTGGCATGTATTCTTCATCGCCTCCAAATGTAGGAATTCTTGCCTTCTTCTCAACAGGCATTGGTTCAACGTCCAAACCTACCAACGAAGCAGTGGAAATTATGCTGGCACCGAATCAAGTTACCCACCTTACGATGGATTTGATCCTCCCCCATGATTTGATGCTGAACACGCGCATCGTCGTTTCCTTCGAAGTGATTGCGGGCATGAATGAAGAACAGCAGCCGTATCAGTTGACCTACGACGCCCTCATCATCGTTGACCAACAACGGAAACTCTCGGGTGAGTTAAGCGACCCATCCGGTCTCATTCATGCCACGGGAGTTGGTGTCCCGTTATTCGTGAACCTTTCAAGTGCGTCGAGTCAACCAGAATCGGTCGTGTTAGAAGTGGACGCACCAGAAGAATGGCAAATTGTATGCAACGGAGTGCTGGTTGGTGACGCAGGGCAAAACATCACTTTCGAGGCTGGCCACTTGGCCCCTCAACTCACCGACATCCCATGCACCCTTCACCGAATGGCAGGTCCCCTTGAAGAGAAAGTGACGTTTTCTGTGATGAGCCTTGATGGAGAAATTACCTGGGAAGGCGCACAGGTGTTCACATTTGCAGAACGAGTCAATGATGATGCTTCTATGAACGTCGAGGTGATGGCTGGTGGAATTGCAGGCATCTTAGCCTTCACGCTCTTGATGGTCGTGTTGCTTAGAAAACGAAATGAATCAACATTCTTCGAGGAGGATGAACCAAAGGACATTCCCCCTGAAATCATCCAATCAGGCCCTCCAGTCACGAACGGTCCACCTGTGAGCCAGAGTATGGAAATCAATGCCGCAGAGAGTGTGGCGTCCGTGACCATAGAAGCACCCCACCCGCCACTTCCGGAGGGCGGATTACCAGATGGATGGACGATGGAGCAGTGGAGCCATTACGGAGAGCAATACTTGGATCGGCTCAAAGGACAAGCATGATACATAACCCACATCAGCAAGCATCATGGCCACATACCCAGGAGCTTGGTACGCTTTGTGGGTCATGGTCATGATCTTTGGCGTTCTCACTTGGTTTCTTAGAAACTTTACAGAACGAGTTGAGGCAACAAGACTCTCCGCATTTCTTGGTGTAATGTCCATGTTGACCTTGCTTTCATGGACGCTGCTCGAATTTTAGGTGATGAAATGGAGATTGTAGACAAAGACACTCATCACTATTCCGGCATGTACCCGTGCCGTGTCCCAGTTTGGTGGGCAAGGTTTGGAGAACCTGAACGACATCCAAATCTTGCTGGTGTAACAGGACGCAAAGTCATCCTACGCATCGAGAAGCGATTCAATCGATTTGAGCGAATGTTAGCGAAGATTTTCCGTGCCCCAAGAGAGGTCAGGCGGCCATTCGACCCGATGAACAGCATGCTCTGGGAATTATGCAACGGATCTCGAACGTTCGAAGAGATTTGTGAGCATATGAACGATGTTTTCCAAGAAGATATTGCTCCAGTCGTCGATCGAACAGCGGCGGGAATCGATGCTCTAAAACGCAGGAATCTAATGACCGTCCTCACAACAGAATTTACCCATAAATGGTCGATTCAACCAGGTGAAGTGCCAGCACATCAAACGCTCGCTCCTTTGGACGAATCAATGAAAATTGATGCCGGTCTTGTTGAGGGCGATGAACAACCTACAGATGCGCTTCAAGATGCTCCATTGGCCGGCCAATGACACTGATGGCACCCGTATCCAGCAACGGTCGTTCCATCAAGTGCCCGTGCATCGACAAAAATTCAACGACGGAGTCAAGCGATTCAAGGTCGAGATTTGAGGAATCGACCTCTTTGAATTTAGCATCCTTGCTTCGAATTGCAGCAGAAATCGGGCCATCAAGACGAGAAAGAACATCCTGCAATACCTCTTTCGAAAGTGGATCTGTCAAATACAAATGAATTTCTACATCCAAATCCGATGCTTCGCACAGCGCAACCGCAGCACGAGATTTAGAACAACGTGGATTATGGTAGAGGACCGTCATGACCGGTCCTCCTCATGTTGGTACTTCGGCATTTCGGGGTGCCCAAACAAGTCGAAGACCGATACCATCGCTTCGTTGGGTCGCAGGAGCAGATGCACGCGCCCTGCTTCGAGTCGAATCCGATTCGGTGAACCACGAACCACCTCGGTGAATTTTACGATGGCTCTCCCCATCGAGATGGGGTTGTTGCGAACCACTGTGGCCAACATAGGTGGCAGCATGATCATCTTGGCACCATTCGCCAGTTTGCCCGAACAGATCCAAAAAACCCCATGGATTTGCCTTTTTTTGCCCGACTTCCCGAGTACTGGCGCCCGAATTTCCTGCGTGCCAACCGTAGTCGTTTAATTCAGAGTCACGGTCGCCGAAGGGCCACCTCGATGATGTCCCAGCACGAGCGGCGTATTCCCATTCTGCTTCGGTCGGCAGCCGCCATTCCCCCGTAAATCCAAGCCGAACTGAATTGCCGTCGCGTTCATTCAATCGATTGATGAATGATTGAGCATCCAACCAAGAGATCATCTCCACCGGTCGCAGCCCTGCAGCCCATCCATCTGTGAATTTTGACGGGTTTTCGTCCATGATGCTTTGCCAGTGTGCTTGTGTCACAGGCCGTTCTCCGAAAAAGAATGGATCCGAGATTGTAACCTCGTGGGGGGGTCGTTCGCTTTTCGGCCCATTGCCGAGCGCATCGCCCATTACAAACGATCCAGGCTCAACGAGAAGGTACTTGCCTCCAAAATCATCCTCAAAAAAAGGGCGCTGTGTTGACATGTGTCTCAAGCATTCAACATTGTAGCGGCGTTCAATACTGAATCAACAAGGGACTTCAGGCGTTCTTTCGTGGCCTCATCTGTCAAGTCCCCATCGTCGTCAAATGCTTCTTTGACATGCCCAACAGCGAGTTGTTCTGGAACTGGCCAGGCGTGAAGCCAACGAAGCATGATTCGCATGTGATTGAGGGTGTTGGAGTTCTGCATCCCCCCAAGGGTGCACATCAAACCAACAGATTTGCCGCCAATGTGCTTGTCGTAAAGCCAGTCAAATGTGTTTTTCATGACGCCAGACATGGTACCGTGGTACTCCGGGGAGCAGACGAGGAAGGCATCACATGAAGATGCAAGTTCTTGGAATTCCTTCACATTCGCATTATCCCAACATCCATCTTCACCTACGAAAGGCAACGGTTTCTCATTGCAATCCCAAGAAAACACTTCAGCGCCGGCCTCTTTTGCAAGATTCAGTGCATGGTTCACCATCATTCCACTCTTCGATGTGGATCGGTACTCGCCTGAGAGTCCGAGGACACGTAGGGGTTGTTCGCTCATGGGCTGTCGTCGGTGCGGAGGCATTTCAATATAGGGTCGCAAATGGAACACATCGAGAAGGAATCCTTATGCGACATACTTTATCCCTACAGGACGGGGAAGCACTCATGGACACCGACAACACTCAACCGGAGCCGTCGAATCCAGCAGGTGCCGATGACGTGGTCGCCGATTCAGTTCTCGATTCGATGGCAGCTGCCTTGGAGTCTGCTGGAATCTCAATGGCACAAGATGAACCGACCCCTGTCCCGGAAAAGAGGTACTCTGACGAGGTCATGCGACAAGTCATTGTGGCTCAACACATCGAGGATGAAAATGAGTTCATCGAATTTGCAAAAACGATGGACGGCGATGAAAACGGATACCTCAACAAGCAAGAATTGGTCGACGCTGCCGAAGCGTATGCGCACATGAACGCACCTCAAGAAGACGAAGAGGCAACGATCGAAGAAGAAGTCGCCGCCTTGCTCCAAGAAGGTGAAGAAAATTCCCGGAATGACAATCCAAAAGAAGCACTCGTGGCTTTCAACAAAGCCATTGCACTCGACCCGTCATGTGACATGGCTTGGTTCAACAGAGGCGTATTACTCGAAGCGCAACAAGATGCACGGGGCGCTCGGCAGGCCTTCCAAATTTGCCTTGATCTTAACGAAGAACATGCACCAGCAACGGCCAAC
>JAQXFM010000329.1 GCA_029250305.1 Candidatus Poseidoniaceae archaeon
GTGAATCAATGAGAGAGGGAGGTGATCGCCTCGACGTACAACGCCGTAGCGCATGCATTGCTCTTCGAGGGTTTTCTGTACCTCACGAGCGGTTGCATCGCCAGCGTCTGCGACGCGTGGCTTTGCATGACCCATCGCTTTCGAAACGAACGGGAGGCCTTTGGAATCACGGCGGAAGTTTACGCCCCAGCGTTCGAGCAGATCGAGGTTTCGGACAGCATCAGCGGTTCGCTGTGCCACAATATCTTGGTCGCAGAGGAACGCTCCGTTGCGAATCGTATCTTCTCGGTGACCTCGGTTGTTCGACTCTTGAATCGGAGCTGCAAGTCCATCTCGGCCTGCATCATTGACGCTTCCAAGAGCGTTGACTGCGACCATCAAAGTCGATGCTCCGTGCTTTGCTGCTGCTGCCGCAGCACGAAGTGCTGCTGGTCCGTCGCCTACTACAATGATGTCCCATGCTTCCATGTACCTCACATCCGGTAACTACTCCGAAGCACGACTTGTCCATAAGGTGCGCGCTTTGGCGGGTTGGGGGCCAACTTGATTGAGGGGGGATTTGAGAATTGACAAGCAGGACACTGCGAGACAATTTTATGAGCTAAGCCTCAAGCAGAGAATGATGGCATTGGCAATTCGCCCTTCCGCCGAGCCTGCTCGAGTTTTCGAGTTCGGATTTTACTTTGACTTCCGCCACTTCGCCGAACGTCGGTTCGAACAACTTGAGATTCGAGCACAACACCGTCGTCATCTCTCAAGATGACCTGAACATCTGCAGGTCCTGCAAAATCCTTTGGCCATGCTACGCCAATCCACAACACGACACCTCGCTCAAGGTAACGTGGAATCCAATCGAGGGCGTCGTCTTCTGAAGGGTGAGAGAGAGAAACGGCTTGGCGTGGAGGTGGGCACGGACTGAGTTCGAACCTGTGATCTCGAGTTTCAGGCTCGCCGTTCGGCGTCAACACTTCGACCCGTACGTGCCGTTCGGTGAAGGTTTGGTTGTTGAGAGCGATGAACAGGTTGCCAGCGCCAGCGTGGCATGTTTCGTCAAGGGCGACATCCATTCGCCACTCAGCGCGGAGAAGGGGTGGTGCTCCCGAAAGAAGATCGTACTGCAGGCGATCCAGTAGCAAGAAAGCACCGGGTTGCCAACCACGTGCATGGGCGATTAAACGTTGGAGACTTCGCCAGTTGAAGCGGCTCTCTTCATCGAGAAGGAGGCCCGCCACACGATCGGCGAGAAGGAATGCTTTGAATTCCTCAAACGCCATCTCAACTGTGATTTCTTCTTCCATGTGAAGGTGGAGAATGTACAGCAGCCGTTCCAAGGCTTGCTTGGAGATGTTCCCCGGTATCAGGGCTTTCTTGAATGCCATGCGCCACTCTTCCCACTCGAGGAGCAAATCTGGGTCCAGATGGGCAACGAGGAGGTCGCCAAGGACGCTCCCCAGTTGAGTTGGGTGGTGCGTTGGTGCGTGGAACACAAGGGAAGGGAAAGGATCGCCTTGTTGGCGTACGAAGTCGTAAGAGAACATGGAATGGAAACTCTGCGCCGCACCACCTGTCATGGCCACGAGAAGAGCGAGGTTCCAGGCAAGGGAGTTTGGTTGAATTGCTGACGCGAGAACGAGGAGGGCGAAGGATATGCTCGAGAGAACGGTCGCCATGAGGTTGTTCCGACGTTGATCGCGGAGGCTCTCAAGGATGCGGTCCATACCTGGCTGAGCGCGCAAAGCGTGACGTTTTCCGGCTTGAACTCCGCCTTGTTCTCGGAGGGAAATTCGGGCCTGCATGGCTTGCCATGATGCTTCGCCAGCAATCACGCTGGGAGCAACAGCAAGAGCGATTGGTAAGGCCAAAAGGAAAATCCACCCGCCGACCTCGTCAATCAAGGCCGGCTCCAAAAGGCTGATAAATGCAAAAATCGCTAGAAAGAAGCCGTTGAACGTACGCCATACCATAAGCGAAGGTTTGCGAGCAAGGCGCCCGATCATCAATCGTCTTTTTTCGAGGGCTGCCCACTGTTGTTTGGTGTGCTCCAGTGGATCTTCAGAGTGCTCAAATCCTTCACCATACGGGTCTGGAAGAGCAAGGTTTTTTTCAAAACCCGAACCTTTGTCGACGCTTGATGCCATGGCCCTCAGAGCATCTCAGAAGGTGGTTGAATTTGGCTCTTGCCTATGAGGCAGAGCAAAATGAACGGTTCATTCGACAGACAAACGAAAGGCGGGCGCGCCAGGATTTGAACCCGGGATCTTCGGCTTAGGAGGCCAACGCATTATCCAGCTATGCTACACGCCCAATTTGAACGGTCGGCCTTCCAATCATCATGCTTTCGCCTGAGCATACCGTTGGC
>JAQXFM010000350.1 GCA_029250305.1 Candidatus Poseidoniaceae archaeon
CGAGCACCGTTCACGGCTGAGCATCTGTCGAAGGAAGGCTTGTCACCCGTGTTCATTGATTACATGCGTCGGTGGAAGAACTTCGTTGTTTGATTCCGGATGCCATGTCGTTCGGAAAGAGATGAAACCAACACAACCGAAAGGCATATGCCTCATTTTGAAAACCAGTGCTTTGTGGACGAACAGCCCCCGGACACTGAATCTGGTACTGCCCTGGTTGAGAAAAGTTCAAGAAATCGAAGAATTCTCTCCTTGGCAACTGGTTCAACTGTTGCCTTTATGCTCTATTCATTCCTAATTTTAGAACCGGCTGGTAAATGCTTCATGGTTGAAGATGGCTCAAAATCATTGGGACTCACATTCAGTTATACGTTGCAGATGGTTCAAGATTTTTTTGAATTAAGGACTCAAGATCAACTCGAGTGCTATGTCGATTTTCTACAAATATGGGATGTGATGTATGCAGTTATCTATGCCGCAATGTATTGTTTTTGGATGATGTATTTTTTCCATGATCGACGCATCTTTTTGGTGGTGCCAGTTCTTGCCATGGTTGCAGATTGGGCTGAAAATTTGGTCGAAATAATGATGATCAACAGCTACCTCGAATCAAACACCATTTCTGAGACACTCGTTTCAGTGGGTTCCGGATTAAACATGATTAAGTGGATGTTCTTTGGCCTCACATACTTGATTCTCGCTGTTGGAATTCGTACAAAAATCAAGTCAGTCATACGTCGATCGAAAAGAGCATAGTCTCGGACGGAAATTGCATTGGACATCTCAACCCCCTGATGAAGAGGAGGGCCAAATCAACGTGCGTTTCAGCCGGGGTGTGCTTCATGCCATGGCAGGCAATCCATTCATCCACTGTTGGAATTCATCACGGATTTGGGCGATGGCTTGCTTTGTGGCTTTGATGTCTTTCTTGAGATCAATGCACATGGTCTTCCGATTTTGGTTAGAGACGCCATCCTTGTTCTTCTTGGCAGTTTTCAAAGCCTTGCGGTGGGCGTCGAGGTCGGTGTACCCCTTGCGCAATCTGTCAACAAAGCTCTGGGCATTTTCTTTGAGTTCCCCGTCACTGAGTTTGTTGCTTGTTTCATAAGCGGTTTTCATCTTTCGACTTTCGATGGTCTTGTCTGGAATTTTATGCAAATCACTCGTCATCTTGATGAATGAAAATCCACGAATCCACCACTTGCTTGGATCCCAATGATACCACTTGTGACCGTTGCGGTAGTCTGCTTGGAATGTGTGGTGGAAATTGTGGTAGCCCTCTCCATAGGTGAACAGCGAAAGCAGGGGTGAATCACGGGAAGTGTTGGCTGTGGAGTATGGTTGTGTGCCCCATGTGTGCGCTGCGGAGTTGATGAGGAAGGTTGCATGGTGAACGATGACAACTCGAAGGAGGCCGCCCCAGATGAAGCCGCCCAAAAATCCGGTGACGCCACCGAGAAAGAACCACCCAGCAGCACCGGGCAACACCATGCCGACAAGGAATCCGAGCAGGAAGATGTGGCGGTCTTGGAAGGCAAGGATTGGATCGTCTTCGAGGTCTTGCACCTTCTCGACGCGCTCCTCATCTTGTGCCACCATCACCCATCCAATGTGGGCCCAAAAGAAGCCTTTCAGCACTGTGTATGGGTCGTCATCCGTGTCGGTGACGAGGTGATGACGTCGGTGGTCACTGCACCATTTAATGGCAGAGTTTTGGAACGCACCGGCACCAAACAGGGCATAAAACAGGCGTAGCGGCCATGCGCCCTTGTGCGTTCGGTGGGAAAACAAGCGGTGGTAGCCTGCCGTGATCGAGAGGCCACATGCAATGTACATGAAACCGAAAATTCCCAATTCCACGCTTGAAACGCCGTGGTTCATCGTGTACCATACCATGCCAACGGCTGCGAGGATTGGAATGCCCGTCAGGAACGATGCATTGACGATGTCAAGGCGCCATCCTTCGGCTTCTTGCGTTTCGGTCTCCATGCATTCGGGTCACGGGGGACCTTTTTGAGACTGTCTACTTGGTGACAATGGAATTGCTAACTTTAGCAGGGACAATTAAGTGTTCATTTTCACACTGATTCGGATGAAACCCGTCAAAAAACCGAGAAAATTGACCTTTCCCATGGCAGTTAGCTGAGAAAGAACCTGCCGTGCACATTCAACGATTCCATCCATATGCTCGCCCTAGAG
>JAQXFM010000355.1 GCA_029250305.1 Candidatus Poseidoniaceae archaeon
GTCAATGCTTCAACGGGATGAGCAAGCCGTTTCTGCAGCGGTTGCAACGGTGCTGATGTTTGGAGGCGTGCTCTCGATTATTGCCATGATGATGGTGTCAATGATCCCTGTGATCGAGGAACTGGAAGGCTCCGTTGAACGACACGACATGTCTGCGCAGATGTCACTTCTCGCCCACCAAACGTCTGCACTGAGCGAGAAGGGGATGCCAGGCGACTCCACATCCATCGAACTCATCCCCGTTGATGGAAGCCTTGAATGGCAACATCTGCAGAGTGGCATGTGGTACGCAGCAACCTGGCATGAAGACATGTCCTTCAGAATGCGAGGTGCTCTCGATTTCGATGATGAACTCGAGGTTCGCCACCCGGAAACTGCCAACACTGCATTGTGCATTGATGATCTCCGCCTTGGCCCAAACAATCCATACTACTACACAATCCCTGCTTGGGCTGACAAAGTTCTGTTCACCGTTGCACCAGGCCTCGCCATACCATTGGGACCGGTTGATGTCGAAGTGTTCGAGAACGGAGAGGTTACCGATACGATCCAACTTCGAGTCGATGGCATGCATGAGATGAACGCTACCACTCAGGAACTCTTCACCCTTGCATCGAGCCATGAACTCAATGTACTCGTCGAACGAGGGATTGGCGGTAGCACGCTGGTCAGCCCGAACGATGCAAGCCCCATCGATGGCACTGGGCGATCATGGTCTGTGCCTTTGCCAGCTGGCACCAGCCAACTGCATCTTATGGGAGATGAGGCAAACCAAATCAGCATCACTAATGAAAGCACGACAACCACCTACTATGCACTCCCAAGCGGCCAAAATCAAGTTGGAGTTGCATTCACTCAAACGATCGCTCGTGAGGCAGCGGGCGTCATCCATGTATCATCAAGCGATGCGTCTCGGCTCATGGTTCAAACAACCACCACAGTGAACCATGGCATTACGCCAATCCCGAGTACTGATGGTCAATTCTTGGGCCATGCATTCATCACACCTTCCCTTGACGGGGAGATGGTGTTCACGAATCCAAGCGATGCTTCTGTTACGGTCACATGGCGAGGTGGAGGCATTTCGGTCGCACCACAGCAAAGCACCACATTCGATTGGCCACCAGCTGGTACGAACGGGGCACCGATTGTGGACGCCGAAGGTGATGTGTTTCTCACGTGGCGGGCTGCAGCAAGCGGTGAAGGGGCGAACACTTCTGGAGTGTATGTTCTTGCAGCGGACGACACTGGGGCTCGAACCGGCCAGCACCACACCTTCCACGTTGAAGCCTCCACACAAACGCAAACGGTTCAACTCATGCGAGCAGGGCAACTGGTCGATTACAACCTCACGGGCGCCACACAAGCAAATGGCACCACATTCAACGATGACGGAATGACCATGTTGAACCTCAGCGAGGGAACATCGAGCCTCGTTGTCACCGCCGGTGACACCCTCAGGGTCTCCAGACTCAGTGGGGAGAATGGAT
This sequence comes from Candidatus Poseidoniaceae archaeon, assembly GCA_029250305.1. Classification (GTDB taxonomy): domain Archaea; phylum Thermoplasmatota; class Poseidoniia; order Poseidoniales; family Poseidoniaceae; genus MGIIa-L1. Next base: position 1,491 of record JAQXFM010000355.1, read on the forward strand.
TGCACCACTTGCAACATGATGGAGAGGAGCGATGCTTGTCCATTGGCGTTGAGGCAAGTGGCTGGATTGCAATGTCGCTCCCTTGGACGACCATGAGCGGGCGGGGCGAAATAGATGTCAAAAACGCATGGAGAGCGGGCACTCATCCTTCGAGCATGCAAATCACGCTCATTGGCGAAAATGATCGCTCGACGCATGCAACAATCGGAACAGTGTGGGGATTCCACCTCTCAAGACTCGCCTACGGGTTCTCATCGTCGATCATGGGGATGGAAGTTGCCTACTCAGGGGGCGCCGTGCTCACCAACCACCCGGAATTTGAGGCCTTCGTCGTTGTACCACCGAGTGACAGAGGTGGCCCTGGCCCACGGTTCGCTGCAACCATACCAGCACTCCATCCCACGGCGGACAGCACCACTGGCGCAGGATCAATGCATCTGGACATCGAATTGGTCGACCGGTCCTCGTTAGCATCAACCACAGCATACGAAATCCGACGGGGTTGGTCGGAACCTTACGGCACTGCAATCGCCACAGCATCAGCTGATGGGCTTGAATCAAGTGAAGATTGGACCATCTATCCGGGACGTATTGACCTGCTAACAGATTACGTTGGCTGGGTACCGGATCCATCCTATGGGACAAGCGAAGCAGTGTGGCATACCAATGGCGACGCAATCCAGTTCACGCTTCAACTCTCATCGCTCAATGTCCACATGACGGAGGCGATTTCATGAAGCAGTCTGTACTTCGACGAGACACATCTGCCGCAGCAACGGAATTGGGTTACATCTTCACCTTCCTCCTCGGCGTTCTTCTTCTTACGATGTTCAGCGTATGGGCATGGGACATTGAAACCGCTACCAGAGAACGATGGAATGAGAACGCAATTCAGGCCAACATGGATGACTTAGCAGCAGCGGTCGAGCGGGCAGATGAGGCCAGTCGAATCGGGTCGATCGACTATGCCGAAAAGGTCGAATGGCGAGCAACTGAGGCCGATGAATCAAGATTCACCCTCGTTCTCACGGACACCAACATCGAATTAATTCATGACACGGGTGACCTCGATACAAATGTCTCCATTTCCGGCACGGGTGCTGGAACTCACGAAGGAACACTCACATTGGCTGGAATCGACTGCATTTGGGTCGTCCACTATAATGGAACAACCTCGATTGAATACGATCGTCCACAACATTAGTGAGTTCAGCGACCCATGACAGCGGCGTGAACCTGCGCTTGAACTTCCTTCATACGAGATTTAGCACCAAGTTCTCGGAACACAGCCAATGCACGCTGTAGGTATTCCATTCGGCGCGGTTTGTCAGGCGCAACCCCTCCAAGCCGGGAAAGAAGCTCACCGATTTGCATGCGCAAATCATTGGCTTCAGCAATCACAAGTGCTTCTCGATAATGTTCCATAGCATCTTCAGCCCGACCTGCGTCTTGGACAACTTCGCCGAGCAAAATTGTGATTTCTACAAGGGAGAGCAAGTCGCCAGCCACGCTCATTGTTTCAAGAGCAGTGGAGTAGTGGTGAGATGCAACATCAGCGTCGCCCACTTTCGCATAGTATCGACCAAGCACCGCTTGGGCGCGAGCATGGAGAACTTCATCGGAACCACCATCAGTTCGCTCGAATGCCTCGAGGGCGTGATCTCGAGCACGGTCAATTTC
>JAQXFM010000007.1 GCA_029250305.1 Candidatus Poseidoniaceae archaeon
GGACGCATCACGCTTGTCGATGGTGCCCTTCGCCACCACGAAACACCATCATTCGGAACCTCGAAGCATTTGGCAGAATTCCTGCTGGCCGCTCATTCCCAAGACGAATCGAAGGTTTCTGCACTCAACATTCGGCCACCATTGTTGGAGGATGGCGTTGACGTACAACGCATTAAGGACGCATGCGACCATCTTGGATATGCATTTGGCACCGCACCCAAGGGCGAGATTCATGGAAAGAGTTCGAAGCATGACGTTCTTTTGGACGAAGGAGCCTTCGGATGGGAGCCAGCATTGTACATCCTTGCACACAACCCACTGGAACTCATTGATCGTACGCACCAAATCGCATCTGTGCTTGCGGGGGATGCCGCATGAAGATACGGTTGATGCTCCTCACGGCCATCCTACTGGCGGCCCCATTGAGCGGTTGCATCGAATCAGCATCGACAGAAGAGACCTGCACAGTCCTCCCAGCCGGACATGATGACGATGGGAGGCTTCGGATTCTGACCTACGACATCAGCGCCCTTTCCGATGAAGTGCTCGAAGACTTCACAACTGAAACCGGAATCCCTGTGGAGATGATTAAAGTTGACGATGCAGGTGGAATTCTCGACCAAATGATGCTCACCAAGGAAGCACAACAAGCCGACTTGATGATTGGTTTGGACAACACATACCTTCCAACAGCGATCGATAATTGCCTTCTACAGCCACACGAGACGACCCAAGACAACATCACCTCAGCGGCCGCTTCGTTCTATGAAGGCCCGCTCGCAGTGCCATTCGACCAAGGTGATGTCTGCCTCAACTTTGACGAAGATATGCTCGCAGAAGCGAACATGTCCATCCCAACCAACCTAAGTGAATTAACTGAGGATGCATGGAAAGGTAAGATCGCCTTCCCGTCTCCTGTTACATCGTCACCAGGGCGTGCCTTTTTGGTGGCGACCATGGAGTACTTTTCGTTCGAACGTGACAGCGATGCAATGTCATGGTGGAGCGCCATGATCGACAATGATGCCATCATCACGACTGGTTGGACTGAAGCCTACGAAACTCACTACACCGGAGGGTATGGAGAATACACTGAGGGACACATTGGCGATGCTTGGGTGACCGTCTCTTACTGCCATTCACCCGGCGTTGAAGCCTTCTATTCGGGGAACTCGACTCATTCCACATCACTCATGATTGACCATGCCAGTTTCCATCAAGTCGAATACACTGGTATCATCAACGGTGCCGCTCAAATCAATGGAGCACGGCTCTTCATCGATTATTTGCTCACGCCTGAAGTGAATGGAAACATGCCTGAAAACAACCTCATGTACTCTGTTCTCGAAGGGTTTGACTTGCCAGAAGCCGATGGCTACCGCTACCACGCAGATGTGCCGTCAGTCGTCACCGTCATGGATTACGAGCAAATTCAAGCGAACATGGACCAGTGGCTCGAGGAATGGAAATCCGCAACTCAACAAGCATAGGGGAAACCCAGACATGCCACGAAATTCTGAAATCGTCGGGCGTGGCTTTGTCGTCACAGCGTACGTGGTCTTGTCGAGTTTACCATTTGTCTACGCCATGGCAAGGCTCCAATCGGTAACTGGGAAAACCCCCCTCGAAGCCTTCCTTGAATTCCCTGAGGCCTACGGAGCCACAGAAGCACTGCGGTTTACATTGCTCGAAGCGTCAGCCTCGGCCCTTCTTACCGTTCTTTTTGG
>JAQXFM010000039.1 GCA_029250305.1 Candidatus Poseidoniaceae archaeon
CTTTTTGTCGTTGGAACAGCAGGTGCTGGTAAATCTTCGTTGGTGACCTCGTTTCAACGCTGGTCTCGTTTCTTAGAGACCGAAGCGATTGCTATCAATTTGGACCCGGGAGCAGAACGTGTCCACTACGACGCGGAATTTGACGTAAGGGATTTAATCTCCCTCACCGAAGTCATGGCTGAATACGACCTTGGCCCCAACGGTGCACAGATTCTTGCTGCTGACTTGTTGGCTGCACAAGCAGGTGATGTGGCTGAGCAACTTCACTCACTTTCTGGAGAAATGATGATTGTCGACACTCCAGGACAAGTTGAATTGTTCGCCTTCCGTGAAGCGAGCAACCACTTGATTGAAACCCTCGGCCGGGAACAATCCGCCATCATTTACCTGTTTGACCCAATGCTCTCTCGATCACCTTCAGGGTTCGTGTCACAGATGCTTCTTTCGAGCATCGTTGAATTTAGGCTCGGTTTGCCAACCAAGAACTTCCTTTCCAAGGCAGATCTTCTCGAACCGGATGAACTGGCTCAAATTCTTGAATGGTCAGAGCGACTTGAGATCCTTGAAATGGCACTTTATGACGAGGCCGGCGGTCAACGAACGGAATTTGCGATCAACCAATTGCGCATGATGCAAGAGTTCGCACAAGCACCAGGTCTAACGCCTCTGTCTTCTGAACTCGAAGAAGGTCTGGCCGACATTCTCACCTTTGCTCAAGCCCTGTTCGGTGGCATGAGTGACGCCCGTGATGGATTCGCTGCTGACAACGACGACGAGAAGAATTGAAGCGAACACCTCGCTCATAACAGTTAGAAACCGTCCTTTCGTGGAAAGGTCATGCCCAAGCACCTGTTGGCCATTGATGACGTAGCCGAAGACTTTGAAAAAATCCTCCGATGGGGCATTGAATTCAAGCGACTCTGGAAGCAAAGTGACGAAGTGGCCATGAACTTCATGCCTCTTGACAGCCTTGCCATTGGCTCGATTTATGAAAAGCCCTCAACCCGAACCCGTGTTTCTTTTGAAGTTGGAATCAACCGTTTGGGTGGCTACCCGCTGACCCTTCTCAAGAACGACATTCAACTTGGCAAGTCAGAGACCGTTGGCGACACATCCCAAGTGCTTTCCCGCTTCCTTGGCGGAATGACCTACCGATGCTTCTCCCATGATGACGTGGCTGAACTCGCAAAGCATGCTGATGTTCCAGTGCTCAACGCCCTTTCTGACAAGCACCATCCATGTCAAGCAGCAGCTGACTTGATGACCGTGCTGGAACATTTCGACGAGCCAAGCGAAATCACAGTGGCTTGGGTTGGCGATGGAAACAATGTTCTCCACGACTTGATGTTGGCATGCGCAATGCTCGGCATTGACATCAACTACGCTGTGCCTGAGGGATACGAGCCCGCAGATGATGTGGTGGAGCGAACTAAGGTTCTGGCAGAAGCAAACGGATCGAAGGTCACCATGACCCACGACCCAATCGAAGCTGTCAGTGGCGCTCATGTCGTCTACACCGACGTTTTCATTTCAATGGGTGAAGAACACATGACCGACAAGGTCCAAGCATTTGACGGCTACCAAGTCAACGAAGCAATGGTGGGGAACATGGACAGCACGTGGAAATTCATGCATTGCCTTCCAGCACACCGTGGTGACGAAGTCACCGATTGGGTCATGGACCACAAGCATTCCATCGTCTTCGACCAAGCCGAGAATCGGATGTGGGCTCAAATGTCACTTCTTGCTTACTTCATCAACGAAGGCGCATGGCAAGCCATGGGCGAGTTCATGGGACTTGACTGATTACATCACCATTGTAAGCATAAAACCAAGCAATCCGAGAAGCATGGCGACTCGGATTCTCATGGAGACACGAGCGTCTTCTGCCTTGAACAACGGTCCATTGAGGGTGATGAGCACCAAGATGGCCGGTGTCTGGTAAAGCAGTTGATTGAGGTTGAACGGGCCTTGCCAGTACGGTATGTACAGGCAGACAAGACCGGCCATGATCATCACATAGGCTGCCATGCGAGCGTTCTCGGCGCCAATCTTCATTGGCAGCGTCATCCGTTCACCTTCATCAGCCAACATGTCCTGGCAATCCTTGACCACTTCTCGGGCGAGGTTGGTGAAGAACACCACCATGGCAACCCAGAACACAAGTGAATTCATGCTTCCAATGGTTGCAGCACCATAGCCAATGACAGCTGCGACCATCAAGGAAATGGATACATTTCCAATGAGTCCTTTGGTTTTGGTTTCCGGTCCAAGGTCATAGGTGAGCATGAGTGCCACAGCAACCACGTAGATGGTGACCAAAGGCCACCATGCATCACCGCTCGAATGGAGCAAGAAGGCACCAGTGAGCATGCTTCCAACGCTGAGAATCCACAATGCGCCAACGAATCGCTTGGCCTCAACTTCTGTGATGCGCCCTGAGGGGAGTGGTCTTGCTGGGTGGGCGACGAGATCGATGGCAGCATCTTTGATGTCGTTCATCGCGTTGCCTGCGCCCATGAATGTTAGGACAGTGAAGATTTGAACGAGCACAGCGAGGCCAGTATCTGCATCCCATACACCATTCATTCCGAAATGAGCGCCCAGGGGCACAGTGAGGGCTGCGAGGACCATGTTCTTCGGTCGCATCAATTCGACCAAAGCCAAGGTTTTCCCTGCCATGGTGTGCCCTGTGCTTGGCGTGGGTTTTCATCCCTTTGCTATCAAGCAGCAGCAATTGACCAAACGCAGACCCGCATGCGGAAGCCGCCGATGTCGGTTCCCTCATCGAATCCTACTTTGATGAAACGTCGATCCCGTGCGAGCACGTTTCCAAGTTGGTTCATGGTTGCACCCCAGCGGAATCGTTGGTTTACGTGGTCGAGAATATCGGTGGTGTTTGCTTCGCCTACGTTCCCGAGGTAGGTGGCGATCTCAGTGCGCAAGCGCATGGTTCTGCTCATCAAGCCTCACCTCGAATGATGCGGTTTGCCCGTCGAGCAAGGCCTTGTACAGTCCTCGAGAGAAGGGTGGTTGGATTTGTTCGTCCTGGTACGTGCAGGGGTTGCCATCCCACAGCGGCGAACCGGGATGGGAGTTCGCCGCTGGGATGAGCGTAGAGTGTGGTTGAGGCTTGACTCCATGCGGGGGTCAAAGGCTCGTCAGAGGTACATGTCAGATCGCTGAATGACAAAGAGTCCAGTGGGTGGTTTTGGTTGTCCATGTTGCAAACTCAATGGCACCCGTATATCAAGCGACGAAGGACCCCTGAATTGAAACTAAACAAAGTTACCATGCGCAGTGTGCCGTTTTTTACTTTCATCCGAAACGAAAAGTGAACCGAATGTGATTGTTTGATGAACCCTGTCGCATGCCTGTGATGCGAGATGGCTAAATACGAAAGGTCGGTGGCAAGAACATCCACGCTCGTATAGTGTAGTGGCCCATCATGAAGGACTCTCATTCCTTCGACCCGGGTTCAAATCCCGGTACGAGCACTTTTCATTGGATATTCTTTCTAACTATTTGTTTTATTGGGCCAGTCTTTTACCTCCTACCAGTGTTTGCTTCC
>JAQXFM010000045.1 GCA_029250305.1 Candidatus Poseidoniaceae archaeon
CGGTTCAATTCCGGCCGAGCCCACCAATCGACAACAGAGGCGGAAATGCTCCAGCCAAGAATTCGACAAATTTATTTTTATTTTTGGGATAAATTTCGATTGACATCTCAGGGCATCACCGCGCTACTTTGAATAAGCAATTTGTGTTGTAAGGGGCATGGGCGTTGTCGATGGGGTCAAAGGATTCGTCCTAAGCACACCCCAACGAGCGGTGAACACGTTCAAACAAGCCGATTTCGGGGTCTTCAAACAGGCAGAAACCTGGAAAGCATTTGGAATCGCAGCGTTGATGTTCCTCACTATTTCGTATGCTGCTTTGTCGATGTTCGACAGCATGGATGAAATCTTTGCATCGGATGCTGAACCTGCTCCAATTCCCAACATGGTGTTTGAGTCCCTCAACCGGACAGGCATTGAGTCCAATGTGTCCAATGATACCGGGTGGATTCATCTTGATGAACATCGTGGTTCGATCATTATTCTTGATTTCATGGCCCACGATTGCAGCAATTGCCATGCTGTCCAGGAACACATTGAGAGCGAGATGGATACTTGGCATGACCAAGCTGAAGCCTCAGGTAAAAGCCTCAAAATTTTTGGCTATGGTGCGTGGTATAGTGAAGCACTTGATTACTTGAATGAAACTTCAGGGGCATACCATGTCCCCGCCTACCCGACGGGGCTCGGTAGCACGGATGCAGGTGTGCTTGGAAACGGTACAACAGTTGATCCAGTCCGCCTTTTCACCACTGGCGGAAGTGGCCAGATACCAGTTGTCATGGTGATCGATGAAGAAGGGTACATCATTGCCAAAGAAGCAACAGGCACACCTTCTGATAAATGGGCAAAGTTCGATGGTGTTCTTCAAGACGCACTGGAGGGTGATGTGCAAGACACAATCTCGAAACGCATTGCTTGGGAAGAGCCTGACACCTCGTACGTCGCAGTATTCGTTCTAGGCATGGTGCTTTCAATTCTTGTCTACTTCTCACCCTGTGCGTTCCCTGTGCTCCCTGGCTTCATTTCATACTACCTTTCATTGGGTGCACGGGAGGATGAACTCATCGCCGATGGAAAGTTGAAAACGGGAATGCCAAGTTCTTGGGTCATCGGATTGCTTTCTGGTGTTGGCATGTGGACATTCTTTGGCATCATCGGTGTTGTCGCACTCTTGATGGGTGAGGCGTTCACGGCTTCGGGTGCAGTTCACTACATTGCTGTCTTCATTGCTGCACTTCTGATTGTCTTAGGTGGCATGATGCTGTTAGGAATAACATCGCATTTGATGGGCTTTGTTGATAACTTTGTTCGCAAATACAGCACAACTGAAGCCGATGATACATTCACGCCACGCCGAAACATGTACCTCTACGGAATTGGATACGCTGCGGCATCCATCGATTGCACGGCGGCAGCAGTTCTCCCGTTTGTTCTCTACTTGAGCACGCTTGGAAAGGTCGCCACAGGTGTTGGACTTGGCGGTCTGATGATTGGTCTACTCGTGCTCATGGTTTTCGTAACCGTCATGGTTGGAATGGGGCGGCAAGTTATGATAAATTTCTTGCGGCGTTCAACGGGCATGATCAAAATGGTTGGCTCATGGATGATGATCATGGCTGGAATCAGCCTCACCATCTATCTCACTCAACCGGGCCTCGTCAGCGTCGTGTTTGGTTGATTATGCCTTCATGGCATCCTCGAATGCTTCTGCGTATTCTTGAGTGGCACATCGATCAAGAGCAGGTTTCATCCAATAGCGCCAAGTGATTCCCGTGAGAGCGAGCGCCGATACAGCATCCCATAGGTAATGCTGCTTGATGGTCATCGTAGAGATGACCAGCAGTGCCCAACATACGAGCAGCGCAGTCTGCAAGATCCAAACTTTCCTCGTATCGGAAGGGAACCAGTATCTCAAAATTAACACGACTTGAGTGCTCTGGACAACATGCAGCGAGGGCCAAGAATTCCATGGTTTGTCTGCTCCGTGTACAAGCGCAAACCATGGTTCCCAAACCGTTCCGTCAACATCCACAATCAAATGCCGCAAATCAATTTCAACAGGGAGGAGGACAAAGATGGTAAAGCAAATCCATGAAATTATGATGACAATTTGGGTGAAAATAATGTTCTGACGCCACATGGTGTCATTTTTGTTACCAAGGAAGGCTGAGGTTGGGTAATAGAAATACAGCGAGATGTAGGGAATGACCATCCATGCAACGAAAGGCAATTGTACATCAAAAGGCAGTTCCGGATTGAATGAATTGCGATTCATGAAATGGGCAATTCGATTTGTTAGAAGATACGGGAGCCCAGCAGTGAGGCTGAACATGGTGATAATTGCGAAACTAAGTCGTCGATTGCCCAATCCACTCCGGTTGTTCCAGTGAGATTTCCAGAGGTTCCACGGCGTCCTCCCCCAGTCGCCCATACTGGTTACGACCCGTCATGTATTGTGTAAATGTAGCCCTCTTGTAAAAGTTCAAACTCGGAATGCTTGGGCATTCACTCCTCTTCCAAACTGACGAATAATGATTGCCACGGTACAACCCGGTCCGCCATTAGTTCGGCTTCCTCAGGATCGTGAGTGACATGAATCGCTGCCGTGTTTCGTTGCTTTAACCATCTTCGAGTCTGTGTTGTAATGCTTCGACGGGTTTCCAAATCAAGAGCGGA
>JAQXFM010000042.1 GCA_029250305.1 Candidatus Poseidoniaceae archaeon
CAATGAGGTGTTGGACGTACCGTTCTGCCATGACGGTGGTCTTTCCTGTCCCAGCACCGGCATCCAATGCAATGTGACGATCGATATCAAGTCCCAAACGCTGGCTATGGTTGAAGGACACTTTCTTCTTGCTCATCGACGTTCACCTCCATGAATGGACGACGGGCAAACAGAACGCACATCGCAGAATGAACAGCCTGCGCTCGGTGTCGGATGAACAAGGCCTGATTCGGCCACATCCACAGCGCGGCGGGCCGTTTGCAAGCGCTGATACATCCACGCTCTAAACCCGTTGCTTTCATAGGACACATCATCGATGAAACGGTATTGATGACTGACAACATCGGTTCGTTCACCCAGTGATAAGCCCTGCAGGTAGGGCTCGATTTCAGGGTCAAGTTCGACGTAATGAGTCGATGTCTCGCCAACTTCCATCACACCAACCCCAACCACTCTGTCACCAGGGTGGGCAAGTTCCCATGCACGGGCGTACATTGCAAGTTGAATTTCATCGAACAGTGCTTGGAGATGGCGGAGCCCACTTTTCCCTTTCTTTGGACCGTTTACCGTTTTCAAATCCCGAATGATGACCCAACGGCGAGCGCCCCCGGAGGCGGAAGGATTGCGGAAATCAAGTGGCTCGACATGGTTCACATCTGACAGCAATCCCGCTTGGACTGCAGCGGCATGTGCGTCTTCAGAAAGATGAATTGTGTCCACGCGGTCTACATTTCCACGGATGCTGAACGGAGCCGGTTGATCTTCGTCGTTTGAGGCGTCAAGTTCGATTGAGAACGCACCTGTTTCAGCCACCGCCCACTCGCACGCAATTGGCGCAGCGTGTTCCAACTCGTAGTCTGCTTGCACCATCCGCCAAAGCCGGCCACCTGGAGCGATGCTCTGCTCACCATCCAAATGGGCTTTCCAAACGGATGGCGTGACGCCAATCAAGTCCCTGCATCGATGCGTTGCGATTGCATCATTGCGAGAGAGCCACGGTACATTTTCCTCGAGGTGTACAAGGATGGTTTGCCAGCCGTCTTGGCCCGTTGGGCATGGTCCGAGATGAAGAGGAGAGGGTGCTTCGCTTGCCTCGCCCCCAATGGGGATGCCATGGGCCTCAAGCATTGCAGCTTCAGCATCGTGAATGATTTGACCGCGAGTCCGGTGGTCGATGTCTTCCAGTTCCTCTTCGGCCCCTTGTGCTTTCAAGTGCCCTGTCATCCATGCCTGACGGGGGCAAGCGAGCCATGGTTGAAGACGGCTTGCCGACCACACATTCCGGCGAATTGGAACCGCTGTTTGGCCAAATATTTCAGACACCACCGTGCCTTGGAAATGAGCAGGTGGAAGGGGCCTTGGGTCGATCGAAACGCCCCTTGCAATACCGTTTTTCTTCATTCCTAAATGTGGCCATTGTGGCTGAGACCGAGAACCAACTTTTGCTTGAGCAAATGTTGGCGTTAACGACAGGAGGTCCGTTGTGGCAAGGGAGGTTTGTGTGTCCCAAAGCATGTACTCGCCCTTTTCCAAGTCTTTGAAGGTCGGTTGACGTTGGATTCGATCGTTGGTGATTGGCGCTTCGTACGCCATTGCGATTCCGTGAACAGCATTGACTTGCCCTTCTCCAATCCGACCTTCCCTCAATGCAAGTCCCAAGCGTTGGCGAGCGTCACGGTTTCGATGGCCCGACCGATATCCTGCAACCGCTCCTCCAACCGCTTCCATTGTGAAAGGTCGTGGCGAAAGCCAATTGTGATCTGGCGTTGTTGGATCGAATTGCCAACAGCGACTTGGGTGTTGGCCGGTGACCGAGGCTTCAGGAAGAAAACTTGGTGTGCCTTGAAGAGCCTCGAATGTGCCTGAGCGTTGGGCGTCACTCAACCACTCAGAAAGGGGTGCTGCTGGACCGCCGCCTTCTTCCAATGTGCTGTCAAAGACGACAATGGTTGTTCCTGCGCTGAGCAGGTGGAGCAAGTGGTGTCGGCCTTTTCTCACAACTAAATCTGTGTGAAGCATACCGAGTTGGAGCTTTGTAGGGGGGTCGAGCCATGGCACTTTCGGGAGTTTCATCGACCAGGAATCAACATCCATGCCCACAAGCAAGACAAGGTTGGCCGTTACACCATGTGCGTCCTCAGGTGTAAGCACCTTCACGTCGGTGCTTGTGGCGCGCCCGCTTGGCATCTTGGTCTCCGACACAAGACGTTCGAGGTGTTCGATGAAATCCAAACCTGTAGAGGGTACAGTGATGCCTGCTTTTTGCAATAACCCGTCGGAGGCAGCGTGGGCGGTTGCCAACAATTGCAGGGCCGACACCGTCCGATCAAAGACGCCTGTTCGCTGAAGAAGGGTGTTCCAATCTAAATTGGAAAGCATGTGATTCAACCAAGCAGCACCTGTTTCCAGCGGTTGAGGCAATGGTAGAGTCGCTTGAGTGATGCACCCCTCAACACGCTCAGAAAGGACACGCTGCTCTTCACCATCTACGAACGGGGCCCATATTCGTGCAACACAGGCAAGCCACCATTGAGTCTCCTCAAGCGCTTGACGTGCCTCATCGGAATCACGACCAAGTTGTGGTTTTGCGGCCGCGAGGGTACTAATCCAGCGAGTCAGCGCCCCCGGGCCTCCTCGGACGTGAAAGGAGCGAGCCATCCCCTCAAGCACCTCAATGTGGGCACGGGG
>JAQXFM010000080.1 GCA_029250305.1 Candidatus Poseidoniaceae archaeon
CCCTCTACATTTCCACAAACGAAGGACAGGCAGAGATTGTCCGTATTTTCCAGAAGTACAGTTGGCCGATGGACATCAATGTGCGAACGATCGGTGAAGAATACAATTCAACAGTCTTAGAGCGTGAACTTCTTGCAAGCCGCTATCGACTTGAAGGCTTCCAACTCGCTGACATCCAGCGGCTCGCACAAACTCGGTTTGTCGACGATACGAACCAAGATTTTTTGACCGAAGTGACCAATGAAATCATGGCACTCGGGCCTTATTTCCGTGCTGTGGTTGACAGCCTCGACTTTTTCCTTCAACGTGAAGATCCTGCACGTGTGGTGGCGATGGTCCGCATGCTCCAAGCCCACGCACAACTTCACCGTGGTCTTTTGCTCATCTCTGTTTCAACCAACGGCCTTGACCCTGTTATCAAGCAAGAATTATCCACCATTGCCGACATGGTGCTCTCATTCAAGGTACGAACCATTGGTACAGATTTCGAAACTTCCATGATTGTTTCCAAGTTCCGAAACGCACCTGAAAACTTGAAGATCCTCGTTTTCCGTGTGACGCCAGAAGAAGGAATCACTCCAGAAACCGTCGAGCGTATCGCTTGATGGCCGATGGAGCGCACCCTTGTTGGTGCCCTCTTTCACAGCGATATGTCCAAAGAGGTCGGCACGCGCCGCACACCCATGGGAACCCGTGATGCAACAGGTGGATACGACCCCTCTGGCATTGACTTGGAGGCCTGGACAATTCTCGAGGCGCAACTCGAAGCCACGATTCCCAATTATGACCGGGTCAACAAATTGATGACCTTCGGCCAAGACAAAAGGTGGAGGAGAAATGTTCGAAACCATGCCACGCCGGGCATGAAAGTTCTCGAAGTCGGATGCGGCCCTGGTTCGTTTGCCGAAGACCTCGTTGGGCTGGATGTGACGTGCTTGGATCCCTCTCCTGAGATGCTGAAGGTCGCAAAGAAGCGAGTTGATGCAGCCCGAGCAAGCCGTGGCGAAAAGCCAGCCGCTTACGTCGAAGCCATCGCCGAATCCATCCCACTTGAAGACAATACCTTTGACATGGTGTTCTGCTTGTTCTCATTCCGTGATTTTCAGGACAAGAAAAAGGGTCTCGAAGAAATCTACCGCGTGCTTAAGCCGGGTGGTCAGTTGGTCATCTGCGATGCTGGGAAAGCAAACTGGTTTCATGGTCTCGCTGGGCGTATTTGGATGGCAACCGCTGTTCAAGTGTTGGCCCGCATCGTCACCAAAGACAAGAATCACCCATGGAAAGGCCTCGCCAATACTTACTCGCACTACGGCACAAACGGGTACTACCGCACTATGATCAAGGATGTTGGTTACCAAGAAGTTCAAGGGCGCCTTTTGTGGCCCTTTGCCATGGCAAGCCGTTTCCGTGGCACGAAGCCAGAGCAGTGAAGGCGTTTCCTCAGACCAATTGGTCATCGAAACATCCCCATTACCCTCATAAACCCCCTCTTGGTCCCCGAAATCGCTGGTGATTGTTTTGGGTATGGCCGATGTCCTTCGTAAAATCAAGCAAGCGGAACAAGATGCCGAAAAGCAACTTGCTGATGCCCAAGCTGAAGTCAGTAAAATTGCAGCAGATGCCCGCCGTCAATCTGTGCAGATCATCGCCGATGCAACTGATGGCTCAGTTGCAGACACTCAAACAACCCTTGACGCAGCCCGTGCTCAAGCAAACTCCGAAGCGGATGGTGTTCACTCGGAAGGCCAAAAGAAGGTCGCTGAAATCGAATCCTCCGCAGCAAGCCGCAAGGACAAAGCCGTCGCCCATCTGTTGGACACGGTTTCTTCACAGTGAGTTGGTATCATGTTCGCAACCACAGAGATGTCACGCCTCACCGTGGCGGCTCCTGTCGGTAAACTCGAGGCAGTGCTCCGCAAGTGTGCATCTCTTTCCTGCGTCCACATCGAAGAATACGAACATTTCCAAGATGGAATTGGTGTCGGCCGTGCGCTCTCAAGCGAGGGTGCAGACAAAACAAGCGCCATGCTCACCAAGGTTCGTGCGGTTACATCTGCCGTTCAGGCAATCAATACCGAAGGGCCGGTTGCAGCAAAAGATGCAGCGTCGATGATGGAATCCTTCGGGCCGAAAGTCGATGATGCCCTTGCCTACCTCGAGACCATCCGGGAAAGTGAATCATCGATTTCTACCTTGAGCGATCAACTCCAAGTCTTGGAGCGACTTGCTCCTCTTGACCTCCCATTGGAACTCATGGGCGGATTCGACGGCTTGGAAGTCTATGTTGGAGAAACACCACGTGCCAGCAAGTCAAAGGCTGTGTTCTCCGCTCTCGGCACTGAAATTCTTCTCCACTCCGCACCGGGCGTCGTTGCTGTTGCTTGCCAACCGCAGCACGCTGCAGAGGTCCAAATCTGCCTCGCAGAATTGGGCGCAAAAGCCGTTCAAATTCCATCAGGCGAAGGATCGCCTGCAAAGAAGGCAACAGCTGTTCGTGATGAAATGGCCACCCTCGAGAACACAATCGCATCTTCCCGTGAAGCGCTCGCTGCTTGGGTTGACCGAAACGCTCGTTCCCTCGTGGCTCTCGAAGAATTCCTAACTCGGGAAGACGCCATCTACACCGCACCTACTTTAGTGGCAGTGAGCGACCAAGCATTTGCTTTGGACGGATGGGTTCCAACTTCGCAAGGCGACATGGTCAAGGCAGAACTTGGCAAGATCGCCTCGCACGTCGCTGTTGATGCGTACGTCGATCCTCATCACGGGCACGGCCATGACGACCACCATGACGATGCTCCATCTCACGCAAAGGAACTGGTCATGCTATCCGATTACTTGCTCAAGACCAAGCAATCGGTGTTCCAATTCTTCAAGGCCATCGATCTCGATGACTCCGGAAAAATAGACTCCTACGAATTCCAGCAAGCTCTGAAGTCTTCGAACATTGGCGACCTTCCGCCCTGGGACATTGGACCGCTCGTTCAAGCGCTTGACTTGGATGGAGACGGAAAAATCAACTTGCCAGAACTCGACATCGCTCTCACGATGGTCCGAGCAACTCCAGTGCAGGACGAACATCACGAAGAACCCGCTCCTCCAATCGAATTTGACAACGGAACGGCCACTCAGCCGTTTGAACTTCTTGTCGATCTTGTCGGCCGCCCTAAGTATGGAACATTCGAGCCTTCGATGCTGATTATGATGACCTTCCCGTTCATGTACGGCATGATTCTTGGCGATTGGGGCTATGGTGTGGTCTTGCTAGCGCTTTCATTCTGGCTTGGCTCCAAACCATTTGCAGTTGATCCTCTCGCTCAAAAGGGCATGACAGTCCTCCGATGGATGGGTGTCTGGTGTGTCATCTGGGGCATCATCTTTGCAGAAGGCTTTGGCTTTGTGTGGGATGGCAGCATGTATGATACGGCTGGCGTCCTCAAAGATGGATACCGTTGGGGTCCAGACATTGCTATTCTCACCAGTTTCTACGATTGGGCTCATGATGTGTTGGTAATGCCTGAATCCCTCGCAGTGTTGCTCGGTTTGGGTGACAGCGGTCATCCGTTTGTGATGATGCCTTTCCACCGAGCCAGTGCAGGTCACGGCCTTGAGCAATATGTTTCGCTTGCTGTCTACCTCGGCGTATTCCACATCTTCGTTGGTCTCATTATCGGATTCAAGAACGTCAACAAGGCGCACGGCCTTGATGCAGCGTTCTTTGAGAAGGGCTCTTGGCTAATGATCCTCATCGGCGGGTTCATGATTTGTCGAAACTTCATCATGGGCTACAACGACCTGTTCGAACTTCAACCATTGTGGAACTTCCTGCTTATCGGCGGAATCCTCTGCCTCATCGTTGGTCTAGCGATCTACGAAGGGTTCGGCTGGGCTGGTGGCATCCTCATGGGTCCAATTGAAACCTTTGGCTTGCTTGCAAACACCCTCTCTTACCTCCGAATTATGGCGGTTGGTGTCGCAGGTGTCAAAATCGCAGAAGTTTCCATCATCATGGGCTGGGAGAACATCTTGGTTGGCTTAGAAAACGGTGGAGCCTCTGGTTACCTTACCGCAGCGCTCTGCTTTGTCATCTTCATGTTCGTGCAAGTCTTCGCTCTTGCCCTCGGAATTCTTTCCCCTACAATTCACGCAGCCCGTCTCCACTTTGTGGAATGGATGGGCAAATTCTACGACGGATCCGGCCGTGCATTCGCACCGCTCGGTGGCCGTTCCCTCCACGTTGAGGGTCAATCATAGTCCACGGACACTAAAAAAATACGGAGGTAGCAAATATGAACGCAAACACCCTAAAAACGAGCCTAAGAACATTGATCCTACTGGCAGCCATCACCATGGTTGCTCAAGGAGCAGCAGCAGCAGACCCAGCAAACGCCAGCGATGGTGACGGATACACAGCAATCGGACACGGTATCGCCCTCGGCCTTGCCGCAATCGGTGCTGGATGGTCCCAATCCGCAATCGGCAGCGCAGCTGTTGGTATGCTCGCAGAAGACGGAAGCAAGTTCGGCCCAGCATTGATTTTCACTGCTTTGCCGGAATCCATCGTCATTCTCGGTGCACTACCACTCTTCCTATGAAGACGCCCAATGATGGAAGGGCCGGGTTTCCGGCCAATTGAAATCAAACCACAGGAGAAATCACTATGACGCTTGAAACACTTGCAAAAGACATCTCGAAATCAGCTAAGGCGGAAGCCGAAGCAATGATCGCAGAGGCCCAAAAAGAGGCTGATACGATTGTTGAAGAAGCCACCGAAAAGGCAGCAACAATTCGCTCGGAAGCGGCCAGCCGCACCGAACGCGAAGCAACTCAGATTGCCCGTGAAGTTGTTGCGAGCGCCCGTCAAGCCAACCAGAAAGAAATCCTCGTCGCTCGCCGAAAGGTGCTCGACGAAACCCTGGCGGCAACACGTGCTGAACTCAGCAGCCCGAAGATGAAAGGACGAGCATCCTTGCTCAAGTCCTTGATGGCAAAGGCTGACAAAATTGGAAAGGACTTCGATGTCCGTCCGGTTGAAATGGACCGAAAGGCACTCACAGAACTCGCTGGAAAGCGAGGAATGGGTGACGCAGTCGATGGCCTCGGGGGCTTTGTCCTCGAAGCAACCGATGGTTCAGTTTCGTATGACATGCGCTTCGATACTCTTCTGGAATCCTCTTGGAAAGACCAGTTGAGTGCAACAACCAACATACTGTTTGAGTGAGGGATGAAGATGGCTATGACAGGGAACACACCATACGTTGCTGCCCGAGCAAAGGCTCGCCGGCAGAAACTTGCGGACCGTGCCCGTCTTCGCCAACTCATCAGTCAATCGCCTGATCAGTTGACAGTCGCCATCGGTGACATTGGCTACCGGTCTGAAATGGACATGTATGCCGGTCGTCTATCTGGAGGAGATTTGGTAGAAGCAGCACTTGCTCACAACCTCGAACATGAACTCGAGGCCATGGTCAACTTGTGCAGCGGAAAAATTCGATCCATTGTTGAGATTTACACAAACCGTTACGAATACCACAACGCAAAGGTTGTGCTTCGCTCGGTTGCAAACAACGTCGATATGGAGAAAGTGACTCGCTCAATTCTACCTGAGTTGAACGATATCAACACTCCATGGCTCAAAATCATCGAAAGTTCCGACGATTTGCGCTCTGCGGTTGTCCAGATGCGTCGCAAGACCTTCGGCTCCGCCTTGGGTGCAGTCGCAGAAGACGGGCGACTTTCGGATTACGAAGACGCACTCGATCGTCATTACTTTTCCAACGCTTTGGCAGCACTGAAGGGAACTCGGGCAGATGTCCGGTTCCTCAAGGGCTTGCTGAGTGCTGAAATCGACCATCGAAACATCCTCAACGTGTTGGAAGCCGAAGCAGTTGGCTTCTCCAACGACCTCATCGTCGACATGCTCATCCCAGGCGGACGGGTTGTGCCAAAGCGTGCCTTTTCCACCATTGCTACCGGTGGCAAAGATGCCATGCTCGGCCTTCTCAGAACCGCATCTCGGTTTGACGCAACGACGTTTGAAGAAGCACTTGCCCGCTCCGAGCAAGAACGCAGCTTGGATGCTGTTGTGACCTTCCTAAAGGAACGAGAACTGAAGATGATGGCTCGCATGAGTTTCCTTCATCCTGTTTCCGCACTTCCTGTGATCCACTATGTCGCATCCAAGGTGCAAGAAGTCAACGATTTGCGGCTCATTGTGCGAGGACGCCTCGCAGGATTGCCAACAGATGTGCTTGAAGCACACGTACTGAATTGAGGTGAATAAGATGGATATCGCAGTTGTAGGTACGCCGGAATTCACCCTTGGTTTCCAACTTGCAGGTGTTGATCATCTGCTGAACCCCGAAGGTGAAGACGCAATGGTCTCCACCTTCAAATCACTACTCAACAACAAAAGCGTCGGGATTGTCGTGGTCGACTCCGCAATCCTCGCTGGCCTGCCAGAGCGTCTCCGTGACCAACTCTCGGCATCCGTCTCTCCGACCGTGCTTGGCATTGGAACGGAAGAAGACACAACGCTGCGCGATACCATCCGTAAGGCAATAGGAGTCGACCTTTGGAAGTAATGTTCCAACCAAATGGAGGAAATAAAAATGAGCAATGAAGGACTAATTTATCGGATATCCGGGCCTGTTGTGACCGCAACTGGCATGAGCGCTGCAATGTATGACGTCGTTCGTGTTGGACACGAAGGTCTAATGGGCGAAGTGATTGAACTGCACGGCGACAAAGCCGTCATCCAAGTGTACGAAGACACCTCAGGTATTCGACCCGGTGAACCCGTGTTGAACACCCAAGAGACCCTATCCGTTTCACTCGGGCCAGGTCTTTTGACCCAAATTTATGACGGTATCCAACGCCCTCTCCCAACATTGGAGAAGGAAATGGGTGTGTTCATTACTCGTGGTGTCGATGCAGACGCATTCGATCTCGAGAAGATTTGGACTTTCGAGCCTCAAGTCACTGTTGGCGATGAAGTGGTCGGCGGACAAGTTATTGGACACGTTCAAGAAACTGAAACAATTATTCACAAAATCATGGTTCCTCCAACCGTCAGTGGCACTGTGAAGTCGATTGAATCCGGCGATTTCAACGTCACACAAACCGTGTGTGTCCTCGAAGATGGCACTGAAATGCAGATGATGCAGAAGTGGCCTGTTCGAACCCCACGTCCATTCCAGCAGAAGTACGCACCAGACACACCTCTTGTCACCGGTATGCGCATTCTCGACTTCCTGTTCCCACTCGCTAAGGGTGGTGCAGCCGGTATTCCTGGTCCATTTGGATCTGGTAAGACCGTTACCCAACAATCCCTCGCAAAGTACTCTGACGCACAACTGGTGGTTTACATCGGATGTGGCGAGCGTGGAAACGAGATGACAGAAGTGTTGGACGAGTTCCCTCACTTGATTGACCCAAACACCGGAAAGCCGCTCATGGAGCGAACCGTGATGATTGCCAACACCTCAAACATGCCTGTGGCTGCCCGTGAAGCATCGGTGTACACAGGAATCACCATTGCAGAATACTTCCGTGACATGGGCTACGACGTGGCACTCATGGCTGACTCAACCTCTCGTTGGGCTGAAGCAATGCGTGAAATATCCTCCCGTCTTGAAGAGATGCCTGGTGAAGAAGGATACCCTGCTTACCTCTCGTCCCGAATTGCAGAATTTTACGAACGAGCTGGCCGTGTGGAAACCCTCAACGGCGACGATGGCTCTGTCACTGTGATCGGTGCAGTGTCTCCACCTGGTGGCGACATCTCCGAACCAGTTTCTCAAGGTACACTGCGAATTGTCAAGGTGTTCTGGGGTCTCGACGCAGGTCTTGCTCGACAACGTCACTTCCCTGCAATCAACTGGCTAAACTCGTACTCCTTGTACCCACAAAGCCTCGACCAATGGTTCCGTGACAACATTTCCCAAGACTTCCCTGAAGTTCGAACCCAAATCAGCGGTTTGCTTCAGATTGAGTCTGAACTGCAAGAAATCGTTCAGTTGGTTGGATCCGATGCATTGCCAACCGACCAACAATTGACGCTTGAAGTCGCTCGTATGATTCGTGAATTCTTCTTGCAACAGAATGGTTTCCACGATGTCGACGCTTACTGTGACATCCACTTGCAATACCGAATGGCCAAGGCAATCTTGTCCTTCCAAGACGCTGCAAAGTCTGCTATGGCAAGCGGTGCACAACTCACTGACGTGGTCAACGTCCCATCACGATCTGACCTCATGCGAGGTCGCTTCGAAAAGGGATACATAGACGTCATCGAATCGATGGTCGAAACAATGACCACGGAAATCGCCGCTACGGTGGAGGACAACTGAGGAGAGGAATATCATGACTGGAAAAGAATACCGAACCATTACCGACGTGAAGGGACCTCTGGTCTTTTTGAACAAGACTGAACCCGTGGCTTTTGGTGAAATCGTTACCCTACGACTCTCCAATGGTACCATCAAGAACGGACAAGTGCTCGACACCTCCGATGACATGGTCATCGTCCAAGTGTTCGAAGGCACAGCAAAGATCGACCGACAAGCAGG
>JAQXFM010000082.1 GCA_029250305.1 Candidatus Poseidoniaceae archaeon
CCCTTCGAGTAAAGAATGAGGCTTCTGCGCTTGACTTACCTGCCTGCGGTCGCCTCATCCGTCTCTCTTGGGAAGTGTTGCATCAACAGGCTGTTGTTCTGTTTGACCGTGTTCAGGCCATCGAAGAAGAAGAGGATTGGGATGACGGGTTTGATTTTGGCTGGGAAGCTGATTATGATGATGAGGCGTTCCACTTTACCAACACGATTCTCCAAGGTGAGGCTGATCATGTCCTGCCTGGCTTGTTTGATGAACGGGTGCGCAGGGAAGAGGGCCGCCCTGTCACACTGGGTGAATTGTTGTCGGCATTCAAAGACGCAGCAGATGACGCAGAAGCATTGCGCTTACGGGAAGAAAATCGAATTGCTCACGAACTTGAATTGCAAGAATACCTTTCAGATGTTGGGGGTCGAATGCACAATGAAGACCTCGAAGGGGACATTCAACGGTGCTGGACTGCGATGCGGCAAACATGCCTTGCACAAGCCTCGAACAAAGTTCCAGTCGCAGATGTGATGACGGCCCTTTCTGGAGTTCTTGAATCCACATTTGGTGCCATTCCGGAAGGCTATGATGATGAAGCAAAGGTTGCTTCTTTCATTGCCGGTCTTTTCCTCACTCACAGGGGCTTTGCTTCCATCACTCAAGACGAGGTGCCTGATGGCGTCATCTGCATTGAGGATGCATGGCCGCAAATCGAGACCTTTGAAGAAGTGAAAGCCCTTGTTGATGATCAGCAGGCCGAAGAATCAGAAAGAATTCAATCGCAAGACCTTGGGTCGGTCCAACACGCACAAATCCGTGCTGAAAAGGCTCAGAAGGCAGAAGAAACAGCTGCACGCAAAGCACAGAAGGCGGCTGAGGAAGTCGAATCAGTGCAAAGCGAACCAGCTGCAGAGTTTACACCTTCAAAAATAGTTGAAGCCGAAATTAGTGAAGAAGATGCGACGTCGGAAGAACCGTTCGAAGCACATGAATGGTTAGTGGAGTGAGAATTAGAATGTCAGAAGTTCCTGTTGATACACTCTTGGAGGCCACATTGTTCGGTGCCGGTCGCTCGATGACGGTTGCAGAATTGTCGTCGGCTCTCGGCTATGATGAGGATGAAATGTTGGATTCCCTCTATTCGTTGCGTGCGACTCTCAAACGTCGCAGGGGTGGAGCGCTTCAGGTTGCCGAAGTAGGGGATCGTTGGGCCATCGAAGTCAAACCAGATATTGCTGGGTTTTTGCCGAAGGAGACCAAGACTGAAATCCCCCAAAAATTACTCAAAGCTGCTGCTTTAGTTGCGTATCATCAACCGATGGCTCAGTCACGTTTGGTCGAACTACTCGGCCAGAAAGCCTACGATTATGTCCGCGAATTGGCACAATTGGGAATGATTGATCGCAGAAAAGATGGGAACACACGCCGTCTGATCACGACAAGGCGCTTTTCCGAGGCATTTGGTTGTCCATACACCGACCGTAAGAAGGTCAAACAATGGTTCCGAGAGCAAGTGAAGGGCACAGGTATGCTTGATGGGATGGCAGATGCCTCGGTCCTCAAAGAGGAGTCAGAAGTCGATGGCTTGATTCAATCCACGCTTCCCATCTCAGAAGAAGAGTGACTCACTCCGAACGGAGTGCCTTCAGAAGTTCTTCCACAACCGTTTGCGTCTTTGGTCCCTCAACAGCTTGGAGGCGTTTTGCAATGGTCTCAATCTCATCGCCAACGGCTCCTGCACTGACGGCCATGTTTCTTGAATGCAACTTCATGTGGCCGGCTTGAATGCCTCGTGTGGCAAGTGCACGCAGCGCTCCGAGGTTTTGGGCAAGTCCAGATGCTGCAATCACGCCTGCAAGTTCTTGTGCAGATTCAACGCCTAGGATCGCAAGGTTTGCTTGGGCTGCTGGGTGGACTTTCGATGCCCCGCCAACAATTCCTACTGCCATCGGAGTCTCGATTTGCCCAATGAGGTTGCCTGCATCGTCTTTGTACCAATTTGTCATCGAGCCGTAGTGCTCCTTGCCATATGCGGCGTATGCATGGCAACCAGCCTCAATCGCCCGCCAGTCTTGTCCACAGGCTAAGCCAACGCTGCTAATGGCGTTCATCACGCCCTTGTTGTGCGTAGCGGCTCTAAATGGGTCTGCTACGGCAAAATGATGCGCTTCAAGAATGCCCTCGATGACTGCTTCGCCGTTGGCCTTTGTTCCATCATCGGACAATTCCTCTGGCGTGAAGGTTGCTTCAATTCGAGCCAAGCGATGGACTGCGAGGTTTGAAAGGATTTTCAAATGGACCCTGCCGCTGGTCAACTCCTCAACGCGTGGAGCAATCAGTTCTGCCATTGTGTTCACAGCATTTGCTCCCATTGCGTCTCGGCAATCGACCACAATGTGAAGGATGACCATCGGGCCACTGAGGCTTTGGATGGTTCTTGTTTCAATGCGCTTGCATCCGCCTCCAAGGCGGATCATGGTCGAAGGAAGGCTGTTACAGAGTGCCATCAATTCCTCGCTGGCATCATGGAGGGCGGCCACAGCTTCTTCGGTGTTGCTGCAATCAAGGACTTGAAGTTGAGCAATCATTAGCGGTGCGTCATTATTGGACCTGAATCCACCGTTTACAAGGCAGCGCTTGGCCATGTTGGATGCTGCAGCAACAACACTTGATTCCTCGAGGCAAAATGGAATCAAGTAGTGCTTTTGGTCAATGACAAAGTTGGTGGCAACGCCCACTGGAAGGGACATTGTGCCAATGACGTTTTCGATCATTCGATCGGCGGCGGCTTCGTTCAATTCGCCACAGGCTCGCAGTGCCTCGGTTTGCTCAGGCGTGAGCCCAGCCATTTTGGATACCATCTCCCGTCGTTCAGCCACTGAATGGCGGAAAAAACCTCCTAATCGACTGTTTTCAACTGGCATGAGTACCGCCTTATCCTTTGCAGGCTGGTTGAGTCCATCAAGCAATCGCCTCACGCTGCTGTTGCTTCTCTTCTGGCCAATGCAGGATCGTCGGTCTTCTTCCGCCCTGATTAACGGATTTAACGGCTTCATTAACGCGTTACTGTTGCGTTAAAATTGCGTTAATGTGCTGCATTTCTCGTGTGCGGTCGTGCGAGTAACGGCTTCTAACGGGTCCTTCGTGGCCTTGAAATCCCTCAAAGATGAAATACCCCTCCGTAGTTGCTTGTTGTATGGAAGTTCAAGGCAAAGAGATCGAGTTGCCCACCTTAGCCTCCAATCCATTTTCGACGCTTCCACTTGAAGCGAATCAAGATGGCCTTCTGGTGGGGCGGGTTCACGTAAAAGATGCAATGACTCAATACATCCAATTCAAATCGCCCCGTAGGATTCTCCTTTCAGGAGAAATGGGCTCTGGTCGCTCCTCATTGCTGCGCTGTTTGTCTAATTATGCTCCAAAATCAGTCCATATCGATCACATCTCGCAACAAAATTCGGCTCTCGGTCTTCTTCGGGATATTTACGGGCAGTTGACCGGCACTGAAGCGCCCACTGGTTGGTCTCATGTTGCCGAAAAGCTTGTTGAAGCGTCAAATGCTCATCAACAGGCCTTGCCTTTAATCGTGATTGATGCGCAGCATGTCGAAATGGATTTGCTTTCACAGGCACTCCGTTCGGCCAGTGCGACCCTTAACCGGGTGCGTTGTGTATTGGTTGTCGTCATTGAAACCATGCAGAAAGCCCTGTTTCCCGAGCAACTGTTGCATATCTTTGACAGTGATTTCTACCTCGAACCCTTGACCATCAATGAAGTTCAAGCCCTCGTAGAAAGTCGAATTACGACCGTGTCGAACGAGCCATTCACGCTTTCATTCGAGGATGCTCGTTACCTTCGGGAGAAGTCACACGGCAATCCAGGAGCGTTGATACGAGTCCTCCGAAACGCAGTGGATGCATCCAGAAACCCAGGGTCACTGGCGGGAATCGATCAAATCCTCAGCCTGCCAACACCTCCAGCAAGCGACCATGCTGACACTCCGGCGCCTCTGCAAAATGAATCTCCCTCGTCTTCTCGTGATGAAGGGGTACTGAACGAACAACACGAACCTGAGATGATGCAGGAGTGGGCCCCGCTGGACGCAGAGCACAGTTCACCGTCCGAACTCCCCCCAGCGTCGTCCGAAGAAAGCGAATACATCGATGCCTCGACGCCTTGGACGGAACGTCAAACATTACGAGATCAAGAAGACGATGTGAA
>JAQXFM010000048.1 GCA_029250305.1 Candidatus Poseidoniaceae archaeon
CAGGGCTGCCAAGCCCGCCAGCACCGATGACTAATACGTTTGATTCTGCCAACTTTTTCTGGCCCTCTGGCCCGACACCGGGGAGCGCCAAATGGCGAGCATAGCGGTCTTCATCGCTCATAGAAATCGCTGCTCAAAGTCCACTAAATGCAATCATAATAAAGACGAAAAATCCTAACCCAGCAAGCAGAATACCACATAGGATTGCGGAGATGATTTGTGCTGATCGTGCAATTCCATGATCTGAGTGCCCCGGGTGCATGGTTGTCACTTTCAGTGAACTGTTAGCCATAAGAAGGGATACAGGAGCGAGCAAACAACCAAGCCCGCTTGTTGCAAAACCACCAACAAGAGCGAGGATTGCGACAACTAATGCAGCCGTCGCATAGGTCGATGGAGGTTGCATCATAATCTGGTTTTGACCATATGCGTTGTTACCCATCATTGATTGTGGAGCACCCTGCAGAATGTTCGGGGATCCTTGCAGCATTTGAGGAGCGGGGGAGGTTTGTTGTTGACCTGCTGAGTCCCACTGGAAGCCTTGCGGGGGTTGCTGACCAGGTTGCATGCCCATCGCAGTGGGTGACAAGCCATAAATTGAACTGCGAGTTCAAATATGTTGATCTTCGAGCCACTTTTCGACATCCATGGCGGCTTGGCAACCCATACCTGCTGCTGTGATGGCTTGCTTGTAGCGAGTGTCAACCACATCGCCAGCTGCAAAGACGCCCTCGACAGAAGTCATCGTGTGCTGCTTGTGGACAATATAGCCCTCGCCATCGGTTTCGACTTGACCGCCGAGGAACCCAGTGATTGGTTTGTGGCCAATGGCAATGAACGCACCTGTGACTGAAATGGTCTCTGTGCTTCCGTCACGTGGATCTTCGAGAACAGCACCTGTCAAGCCTTTTTCATCCGACAGCCACGATTGCACTTGACGGAAGGTCTTGATTTCGATTTTCTCGTGGTTCGCAGCCCTTTCGTACATAATCGTTGATGCTTTGAACACATCACGACGGTGCACAAGGGTCACTTTGGAAGCAAATCGGGTGAGGAAGGTCGCTTCTTCGCAAGCAGAATCGCCGCCACCGATCACCATGACTTCTTCATCGCGGAAGAAGGCCCCGTCGCATGTTGCGCATGTTGAGATGCCGCGGCCCTTTTGTGCTTCTTCGCCAGGCTTGTTGAGCCAAATGGATTCAGCACCAGTGCAGACAATCAATGAGTGAGCGAGGAATGTTTCACCCTCGACAACCACTTTGTACGGTCGTTCGGAAAGGTCGACGGACTCCACATTTTGGTCATGAATTTCCAAACCGAATCGCTCAGCTTGTTCTCGAAGTTCCATCATCATCTCAGGCCCTCCGATGCCCTTTGGGTAGCCTGGGAAGTTTTCAACGTCGGAAGTAAGCATCAACTGACCGCCGGACATGTAGCCTGCAAACATGAGTGGTTCGAGCATGGCTCGGGCTGCGTAAAGGCCTGCTGTGTATCCTGCTGGGCCTGAGCCGATAATGATGACATTGTGTACTTCGGACATGGTTCTCTCCATCTTTCTCTTGGCGCAAGGGGGTGTTTGAAGGTTCGCCCGTGACCGTTGGCAGCATCCCGCTCAAACGAGGGCGCCGATGGCCGCTCGTGCATGTGGTTCGATTCGAGGAGCGATGTGGCGAGGTTCTGCACCAGGCCCGATGATTCCGAGGCCAACTGGCTTGTTGTACTTGAGTTGCAACTCGATGAGGGTTTTGATGACTGCTTGACCCATTGCAAGTCCATGCTGAGTTTGACCTTTTTCGATGATTCCCAAGCACGCAGCGCCGTCCACTTTCTCGTTTGAGAGAAGTTGATCGATTGCAAGTGGGACCTCCATTGCCCCTGGAACCCATACCACTGGGCCGATGCTCATGCCAAGTTTTGTTGCTTCATCTGTAGCGAAGGCAAGCATTTGCTCAACTTCTGTCTTGTGAAATGAACCACACACTATGCCTATGCTTTTTCCCATTCTTGTCACCTCAGGTCTTTTGCCCCATCATCCGCTCAACAGTGGCCAC
The DNA here is from genome assembly GCA_029250305.1 of Candidatus Poseidoniaceae archaeon. GTDB lineage: Archaea > Thermoplasmatota > Poseidoniia > Poseidoniales > Poseidoniaceae > MGIIa-L1. The sequence continues at coordinate 2,052 of JAQXFM010000048.1, forward strand.
CACTGTCTGCGTCATTGAATCAATTTCGACGTTCACCATATCCCCTTTGACGGAAGTGCCAAACGTCGTCAAGCGAAGCGTTTCAGGAATCAAATGAATGTTGAACGATTGACCACTGACTTCACCGATGGTAAGCGAAGCTCCGTTCAGGCCGATGTATCCTTTTTCATGGATGTATTTCATCAAAGAAGCGGGTGCATTGAACCTGAGGTCGACGCCACCACCAACATGGGTAACATCCTCAATTGAGGCCACATCCATGATGTGGCCTGAGAGAAGATGACCACCGAGTTCATCGCCCATTTTCAGCGAGCGTTCAACGTTGACTTCATCGCCAACTGCGAGGGTTCCAAGGGTCGTTCGTTGCAAGGTTTCTGGAATGACATCGAAAGCGACCCCCGTTTCGGAAATGTCTGTTGCGGTCAAGCACACACCATTGAGGGCCACACTGGCACCTCGAAGCAGCCCAGAGTCATCTGGAAGCAGCACGGTCAGTGTATGCACATGCTCACCTTTCACGAGGTTGACAAGCGTCCCTTTGCCTTGTACGATGCCTGTGAACATGGTCAAGCCTCCTTTCCTGCAGCCCGTTCCAATATACGAGCGATGATCTTGCGAGTCCCGTCCAAATCTTCAGACAGGCCTTCGACACGTGTGACCTCGATGTGTTCGTAGCCAAGTTCGTTGAGTTGGGTGCGAATTCGATCCTCTGCATGTTCTTGATCATAGCCCAGCGCAATGATATCGGGATTGATGATTGGAAGAATGTCAAAAATCGGCACATTGGGAGGGTTTCCAACCACTGCGTGGTCAACTGGTTTCAGGCCTTGAACCATGCGAAGTCGGAGGGCTTGTCCGGTAACCGGCTCGTGCTTGCGCTTGCGAACCGTATCGTCGTGCGCCACGACAACGGTGAGATGGTCGCCGAGGGCTTTGGCCTGTTCCATGTAATGCAGGTGACCTGCATGCAGGAGGTCAAACACACCAACAGCCATCACGCGCTTCATAACCTCACCTAATTTTGGCAATCCGGTCTTGCTCAAGGTTCTACCGGCCGTTTCAAATCTCCAAGGCTTCGATGAGTTGGGCACCTTCGAGGAAAGGAATGCCTCGCTCGTTTGCCCAGGCACGAGCGTCGCTGACCGACAAGGCTTGGTCGCCATCTGGTTGCAACATCTCAGCGCCGATGACAACGGGGGTCATGCCAGCGAGTCGAGCGAGTCCAACAGCGAGTTCAGTGTGCCCTTGCCTTCGAGCAAGGCCGCCTTCAGTCTCTCTGCACACAGGTATGTGCCCTGGTGTCCTGAATTCTTTACCAAGGGCGATTTGAGCGACCTCGCCACTGATTTCTGCTTGAATCAGTTCTTCCGTGAGTTCTGCGAAGCGCCGAGTGGTTAAGGCACGGTCGTGATCGGTGATGCCCGTGTATGTCTCTCGATGGTTGAGAGAGAGGGTGAAGGCTGAGCGGGCATCATAGCGCAGGTCGTTCGTGACGAGTTGAGCGAGAACGCTGTGCTCCTGAACGAGGGCTGGATGCGTGTGGAGGTCTTGCAAGAACGGGAGCGAAAAACGCTCGCCAACATCATGCCCAATGGCCAAAAACAGCAAACCACCGCAGTCCAAACGGAGTTGCCTCATGGTTTTGGGCTCGGCACACTGGCCTGGGAATAGAAGATCGGTTTCTCCCTCGCGCTTTTCTGAGTCAAAAAGGCAGACAGGTCGACCGTTTTTGAACGCATCAACCGCAGCTTGCACTTCGCTGTCCATGGTTCATGGCGTACGGGAGGAGTTCATGAAGGGTCGTATGCATTCACCATTAGCAGAAGCGCAAAAATCACATGATTTTGCGGACAGCCAACGGAAAGGGATTATCATAGGATGTCCCTTGGCTTGAACCTGCGGGGATGCCAAATATGCCAGTAAAACTCGGACCCGCAGGCGTGCCATTGTCATGCAAAGGGCGTACAATCGTTGAAGGAATGGACGACATCATCTCCCTTGGACTTGAAACAATGGAAGTTCAAACCGTTCGCATGGTGGCCCCAAACCACTTTGAACAATACTGGCAAGCAGGAGTCTTGGCCAACAAGACCGAATTTGAAATGAACATTCACGGTCCCTACTACTCTGAATTGCTCGGCAATCGAGTTGAGCGAGGCCGCTCACTTGCCAAAATCGAATCAACGCTCCAAGCCGCCCGAACCATCAACGCTCGGCATATCACCCTCCACGCTGGACACTACGGCGGCATGAGCCCTGGCTCTGCAGCGAATGAGCAAGTGGCCAATGTGTTCGCAGGCGTTGTGGATCGAGTTGCTGAAATTTGGCATGATGATGAAGACGAATTCCCCGTGTTCCCATGGATCAAAGACGGAACCCCCTCCAAGATTGGTATCGAAACATCCGGCCGCCAAGAATTGTGGGGCAGCCTCGAAGAAGTCCTCGAAGTGGTGAACCACGTCGAAGGCACCATCCCTGTGCTCAACATCGCTCACATTCACGCACGAGGCCACGGTAAAATGCGAACCTCGGAAGACTACGGAGAATTGTTTGATCAAGTTCGAGAAACAATCGGAACCAAGGAATTTTACTGTCACTTCTCCGGTGTGGAACACCGAACTGGCAACGCAATGCATTACACTCAAATCAAGAAGTCGGATTTGAACTTCGAACCATTGGCAGAGTTCATTGTCGAAGACGGTGGATGGTTGGACATCACCCTCATCTCCGACTCGCCGTTGCTTGAGCACGACGCCATGTACATGCTCCAGAGCATCGAAAAATCACGACATCGTCAACTCGAACGCAAGGCTCGAGAGAACCGTCGACGTGCGTTGGCGGCTCAAACTGGAACCACGCCAGCGGCACTCGCCGCCAAGGAGGCACAACAAGCAGCCCTCCGACCTGACGCTCAACCATCGGCAACACCTGCTGAAACTGCAACCGAAGAGAAACCTGCACCCGAACAGGAAGCTGCCCCTGAGGAAGCACCTGCCAAGGAAGAAAAGCCGGCTAAGAAAGAGACAAAGAAGGCATCTAAGGCAAAGGCAAAAGCCGAAGAGAAAAACGATGATGTGTTCGACTTCGAAGAAGAAGACGATGACTTGTTCTGATTCTACGGCAGTTCCGCACAACCCTCGGAAACCACAGTCGTGGCTTCAAATATCGAGGGAATCAAGATAAATGAAGTGGACCGCGTTGTGTATGTTCACCATGGCACACATTGCAATTCTCGGACTTGGAAATTGGGGCACTGCGATTGCACGTATGTGGTTGGCAGATGGGCATCACGTCAAAGGATGGACCATCGAACAGGAAGTGTATGAGTCGATCACCATGAACGGTGTGAACGAAAAATACCTTCCTGATCATCCGGTTGAAGG